>NZ_JAUBSD010000080.1:0-36429 GCF_036704575.1 Microcoleus sp. K5-D4 | reverse complement strand
AGACCGAGGGCTTGACCTCTCTTTCTACATGGTGATTGATGACTTAATTCTCTGCAGTCTTCAGCGTTTTTTACCCTTATTTTTTTGGGGTCTCTAGAAAGACGCAGTTGCACCAATCCGCTTCCATCCTGAACTCGGTTGTTAAACGCCCAGGTTGCAGATAGACAATATTTCAATCCTTCCAACTACTTTTAAATAAAACCTCCTGACGCAGTGACAAGAAAAGTCAAAAGCTGGATAAAATTAATGACATAGCCCTCAAACCTCTCTGAGAGAAGAGGAGCTGATTGCGTCTAATTTTCATCAATTCCCCAATAGTTGCATGGCCAAGCTCCCTCCGCTTCGCTCCGCCCACGATTGGCTGTATCATCCAATCCAAAAGCTACTATGACGTTGTTGCGCTCGCATCGCATCAGTAAGGCGACCGATGTATTTCTGAATTCCCATAAGCTTGAGCTTGTGTCTTTGTAAAATCCTACAACTCTAGCAATCCTAAATGATTTTCTCTGTGTAAGTATATTGACGTATTTTGGGGAAATCAAATTTATGTTCCTTAGTAAAAAACTCAAACAAAAATTTGACAATCTTAAAAGACCTACATAAATACCAATACTTTCTTAAAAAGTTTTTAGCTTGTAACCAAATATCTTCAACGGGATTCTGTTGGGGAGGATTGGGAGCAAATAAAATACAAGTAATTGACCAATCATCAGGTTTTTTGTCACCATTGAGTGTCTAATAAAAAGTCTCTAAATTCTCCATATTTATGATAACTAGCTCCATCCCAAATCAAGATAATCTTGCGATTTTTATATTTCTTCTGTAAGTGTTTTATGAATTTAACTGTTGATTTTCCATCACCTGATGGATGGCTCTGAACATGGAATTCTTTGCTTTGATAATTGAGTGCGCCAAAATAAGTTTGTCTATCTTTTTCATTGGTAATTGGGACTTCAATTCTGATTTTAGATTGACCCCAAACATAACCAGTTAGATCACCATGAAGTAGATGACATTCATCTAAAAACAATACTATTATTTCCCCCGATTCTATACCAGCCTTGTTTTTAAATAAAATATCGTTAATTTCTTCTGTCTTTTTTTTTACCAGTTCTTTATCAAATTTAGGATTGGTTTTTTGAGTTTTTTTCCAACTAATTTTTGCCCGGTTGAAAAGTTCATAGTAACTCTGTTTTGATTTATATATCACACCAAATTCTTGATCTAAATAAGTAACTAGCTCATCTAAATTACAATTTTCTTTATTCTTTAACCACTCGCTCACTTCAGTATTTTGTCGAGCTGTTAAATAGCCTTTTGACCCTTTATGTCCTAGTTTGATTCCGGCGATGCCTTGGGTTGTAAATTGTTTTTTCCAATCACCAATAAAAAAATTACTTACACCTAAAATATTGCTGATTTCATGGTAGATATTACCTGAGAGCGCCATCCTTACAGCTATTGCTCGTTTTAGTTCTCTTGCATCGATATTACTTTTAATGAAAAATTCTAATTGGGCTATTTCTTTTTCCATATCTTTTTGTGAAAGTTGTAAGTTATTCATTTTTTTGTCATAATTAAGTATTGCATATAATTGTACCATAATCATGATAATGATTTAGGATTGCTATATAAGCTAAAGCTATTAAGAATATTAAAGTTTTATATTAAAGTTTTTAGGCGGTCGTCACAAGGGTAACTTTTTTGAAGATTATAGCAGACTGTTTGACAGTCCTTAAACATTGCTTCGATACGACTGCGACATTTAAACGCTGTTACAGCTAGTTTCAATTTGCCGATATTGGTGAGTAAATACCAGCCTTCATCTTCGCCACTATTTCAATATTTTCGTTGCCTATAACCAGCGACATCAAAACATCCCAATACTTGCTGCTGATTTTAACTCCGGTCAAATAAAAGCTCGTACCTGGTACTAAACCACACTCACTTAACCGCTTAAATTCCTCTCCTTCTTCTTGAATATAGCGTCCCTGTTTTACTCTCAAAACAAACCTTATGTTCTTTTCACACAGCCCACTTGCAAGCTTAACGCTCGGAAATTCAGGCGTCTCCTAAAAGGACAATTTTATAAATTTTTAGCAGACCAAGAATGGGGCAGATTAAGCTTTGTTGTTCTCGGAGGTTGCTACACCCACAGCAAAGGCAATATCTGCCAGTACAATGGTAAAGCTCTCTTGTCCCCAATCAGGCTAATCATCAACAGATTTTTATCTGGTCACTGCGTTTTATCAATCGCGACCTTCAACTCTTGTTTATTTTTAAATTGAGTTCTCCAGATATATTTAAGCAGAAGAAACCAAAGCTTTTCAATCTTGAGGATAGGTACCTTAAGAAATCGTTGAATAGAACGTCGGCGGCTCTCAAACATGATAGGGGATGGCATCAATTTCGCCAATAACTCAATACTCACTTGTTTATGGGTTGGGAGCAGAAAAACTAAAATAGTCAGAGTCAAGTATTCAGCGTTTTTGAGCTGCTGTTGGAAACAAATTTGGTCTGATTGAGGTAACATTTTTAAATGATGGGGCTTCTTGACAAGACTCACCCCATCTTTTTTTTCCAAAAATCGGTCATAATCCCGTCCTCTGTATTGGTTGATATATTTTACCATAAGCTCAGGAGAGCCAGAAACGTTATATATTTCTGCGTCTCGAACTTATATAAAAAAATAAAATTAATAGTGTAGGTTTTGTTTCTCAACCTAACCTACACTATTAATAATTTGTGTAAGGGGAATGTTTATTCCTAACTCTCATTATTCACGACACGGAAGTTACGGAAATACGGATAACTGTTGTTTTCCTGAGTCCTTCTTCTTCCTTGCTTCTTCCTCTTTCTTTCAACGTCCCAATTCCTCGTTACTAATTCCCAAATGACTCGCTTAGCCACCACAATAGAAGCCATACTTTACCTAAAAGGTCAGCCAGTGTCGATCGCAGAAATTGCCGAGATTGCCAAGTGCGATCGAGCCGAAGCCGAAGACGCCATCATCGAACTCATGTCTGACTCGTCCCACCGCGACAGTGCATTAGAAGTCGTCGAAACCCCCACGGGATACAGCCTGCAACTCAGAGAAGAGTTTGCCAGTTTAATGCAAACTTTAATACCTCCAGAATTAGGTGTGGGAGCTTTGCGGACGCTGGCTGCGATCGCCCTCAAAGGCGGCATCGCTCAGCCAGATTTAGTTAACTTGCGAGGTTCAGGAGCTTACCAACAAGTGCAGGAACTTGTAGAAATGGGTTTCGTCCGCAAACGGCGGCCGGCTGAGGGGCGGTCGTATTGGTTACAAGTTACCGAGAAATTTCATAGGTACTTTCAAGTAGACCAACTCCCAAAACAATTGCAAATTGACTTTCAGGCAAATTTGTACCCAAGCAATGACGAGTAGTTTGAAGTAGAATGTAACCAGCCAGAAATTAAGAATCGCCAAATGGTTTTTCACCCTGACTTTGACACATCCAATGCTCAACAAACCGCAGTCAATCCACTGCTGAAGTACCTCCAACACCAATCCCCGGAGGTTCTAGCCCGCGTCGCCAAGTCCGTCAGCCCCGACATCAGAGAAATTATCTCTCATAACGTTCAAGGACTGGTCGGCGTTTTGCCTTCAGAAAATTTTAACGTCGAAATTACCACTGACCGCGAAAACTTAGCAGGTTTGCTAGCTTCAGCGATGATGACAGGCTATTTTTTGAGGCAAATGGAGCAGAGGATGCACCTAGAAGAAAATTTAGCAAGCACCAGCTCGATTCAACCAAACTCGCCCAAAGACAAGTAAAAAGATCAACGGGTTGGGGAAGCCCGAAAGATGAAAGTTGTTCAGAAAAATCCATAATCCTGAATCATGGAGGCACAGGGAATTAAGAAACCGGGCTGTTAACCGGGTATCCCTCGCCCTACACCAAGGATTTTGGTGAAAAAACCCGGTTGCTACGTCCAGGACTATAAAGCATCAGATTTATCTTTCATCCTCCACCGTTTGCAACTAATAGGCTTTTCCCAAAAGAAAGCAACTGTAGGTAAGCTCCAAATCCTTATCCCCTAAGTCATTCCCAATTCTGTAATCGAAAATCTCAAATGGTATTACCCACCGGCGGAGCTACCCGATAGGGGAAAAGCACCCGGACGTACTTTTATATTCTGAACTTGACCCACACGGTTAATTTCCAGTTCGAGTTCTTTGCCCACAGCAGTGTTTTCCACCCGTTCTTGCACGTCACCGGGAGTGTTAACCGCAATTCCGTCAACTTTTAGAATGACATCTCCGGGGCGCAAGTCGGCTTTTTGAGCGGGGGAATTTTCCACGACTCGCGCCACGGCTACGCCTTGATCGAGGGTAATTTTATTATTATCGAGCTGTTTGTTGAGTTCTGCCTTGGTGGCGGCAGTTAAGCTGACCATTTGAATGCCGAGATAGGGATGTTCGGCTTTACCTTTGGCGAATAACTGATCGGAAACTCGTTTGGCGGTTTCGATCGGAATTGCAAATCCCAAGCCCTGAGCGTCGGCGCGGATAGCGGTATTGATGCCAATTACTTCGCCTTGGTCATTGAGCAGGGGGCCACCAGAATTGCCGGGGTTGATGGCGGCGTCGGTTTGGATAAAGCGAACTCGCTTGTCTGGGATGCCAACTTGGGAACTCGATCGACCCGTAGCGCTGATAATGCCCACAGTCACGGTATTGTCGAGACCTAAAGGATTGCCGATCGCGATCGCCCACTGTCCCGGTACAATATTGTCCGATCGACCCAAAGCCACCTGCGGCAGTTCCTTAGCATTAATCTTAACCACAGCGACATCCGTCAGCGGATCTACTCCCTGCACCTTACCCTCAAACTCGCGGCCGTCTTTGAGCGTCACCTTGACAGTATCCGTCCCCGAGACAACGTGAGCATTAGTAACGATGCGGCCGTCAGAAGTGAGAATAAACCCGGAACCCGTACCTCTCTTGGTTCGTTCTTCCGGCTGCGGCAAATTTTCCCCAAAAAACCGACGAAACAAAGGATTTTTGAATGCTTCGGGTACTTGATTCGCCACCTTACTTGATGCGTCAATCCGCACTACAGCCGGGCCGACTTTTTCGGCTGCTTCAGCAATAAAATTGGGGTTGCTGCGATCGACCGCCCGATTTTCCAGAACAGGAGGAGAGGGATAGGGGGGGATTTGCTGGCGTACTACTGGCAAAACCAATCCGGTTTCCAGATTGTTTGAGCCTTGCAGATAGCGATTTCCCAACCATCCCATACCTCCGCCGATTGAGAGCAAAGTCACATAAAGGGTCGTTTGCTTAAAAGATAAACTCATTTAATAACTCCCGCTAGATACCTCATCCCCGCAGACACGTTCGGAATCAACAAGCGTTTTTGTCTTGGTGACGGGAAGGAAGCGGGGCGGGGCGTACCGCTTCCTCAAGAACATAGCTGTTAACTGGCTGGCGCTGACGGGCATCACAGGCAATTTTGCCGGATTTGCCAAGAGCGACTCAAACTAATAATTCTCATCCTAACTTGGCTTAGGCTGGGATTTACAGTCTGGGGGATGGCTAGAGGTTGTAAATATCAAGCTTCACAGGATTTTAAAATTGTCAACTGTCCCAAATGAATACTTTTTTCTGTAGATAATGAGGTTTAAACGCTTATTTCCGGTGATTTCTGCACTAATTTGGTCGATCGCACCCGTTGGGAAAACGGCGGCAAATACCGAGATCCCACCTGCAAATCTTCCTTCAGGTATACCTGTAGAAAACCCTGACCCTGCCCGCGATTGCCCGAGTCCGGCTAGGTCTCGGTTGCGCCGCCATACTGTGGCCCAGGGCGAAACCATAGAAAGCATCGCGCGGCAGTACAATGTGATTCCTGCGGCGCTGATCGGGATAAATCCGACGTTGCGGGGCGGTGGAGTATCTGCTGGAAGTGCGATCGTCATTCCTCCGTACAGTGGCATCGAGGTAGAAGTGCCTGCGGGCTGGAATTGGCAAAAACTGGCAGAAGCTTACAAAGTGCCCGCAGATTTGCTATTTGAGGCGAATGGGTGCAGGCCTTTGGGGAAAACGGTGTTTGTGCCTGCGGTGAATAGGTCGATCGGGCCTTCTATCAATCCCGATGCAACGCCATCGGTGCAAGGATTTCCGCTGCCCGCCCCTGCAGTGGAAGCTTTGCGTTACGGGCGGCAATTGCATCCGGCGCGGCGCGAATTTTTTTTCCACAGCGGCGTAGATTTTTTGGCGTCGGAGGGTACGCAGGTTTTGGCGGCGGGCGAGGGGACTGTCGCCTTTGCCGGGCCGCAGGGGGATTACGGGAATTTAGTGGTGGTGAACCATCAAGCGGGGAAGCAAACGCGCTACGCTCATTTGAAAGATATTGCGGTAAAAGTCGGTCAAAAAGTGCAGTCTGGAGAAGTTTTGGGAACTGTCGGGATGACAGGAAAACGGGACATTCCGCCATCTCATTTGCATTTTGAAGTTCGCTACAATTCGGGTTTGGGTTGGGTTGCTGAAGACCCGCTACTTTATTTGCAAGTTACTGTTAAAAAATAGGATTTTTAGTGTTATTAAGGGGTGACAACCCTCCCCAAATCCAGACGGGGTAAGGATTGAGCTGTGTGGTGGTAAAGAAAGATAGGCAGCAGAATTGTTACACGCTTGCCTATCCCAAAAAATATGTTACCAACATTTGACCAGACTTATTTACAAAAACAAATGATGGAAAACCCGTTGATTTTACTCACAATGTTTTTGAACCTGATAGAATTTCAGAAACAAGTAACGATCTCACTAATCTGGTTCCTATTAATCACTTATTGGTTAACAACTTATTGCCCGATCGCACATTTCTCTCAAATTCGATCGCCCCAATCAACAAAAAAACCCGATCGCACATTTCTCTCAAATTCGATCGCCCGATCAACAAAAAACCCGATCGCCCATCCACAAAAAACCCGGCGGTTGAAACCGCTGCTACACAAACAAAACCCGACGAAAGCGGGTTGAAGATTTCACCCGATGATTTTCAATCTCCAAATACCCTCTTCGTCCGCGTAGGCGGACATCGTTTGTGTAGACGCGGTTTCCAACCCCCGGAATTTCAACCGCCGAGGATTTCAAATTAGATCGCCCGAATCGACCCAAAAATCCGATTATCGCCCGCCGCTAACTCCCTCCAATCGCAGGAAATGCACCCTGCCCGACGCATCGCCCGCTACAACTGTCACTCCATCAGGCGCAAAAGCACAGCAATCAAACGCAGCTTCTCCGCTGAAACTAGCAACCTCTTTACCTGTGAGCAAATCCCAGATTTTCAGGGTTCTATCCTCGGATGCGGAAATCGCTGTTTTACCGTCACGTGCGATCGCCACTGCATATACCCAGTGACTATGACCCGTGAGAGTTTTCAGTTCAGAGCCTGTCTCGGTGTCCCAGATTTTCAGGGTATTATCATGGGAAGCGGAAATCGCTGTTTTACCGTCTGGTGCGATCGCCACTGCATTTACCGAGGAACTATGACCCGTGAGAGTTTTGAGTTCAGAGCCTGTCTCGGTGTCCCAGATTTTCAGGGTTTTATCCACTGAAGCGGAAATCGCTGTTTTACCGTCTGGTGCGATCGCCACTCCTCTTACCAAGCTAGTATGACGGGTGAGGGTTCTAACTTCCGTACCTGTCTCGGTGTCCCAGATTTTCAGGGTCTTATCCCGTGAAGCGGAAATCGCTGTTTTGCCGTTTGGTGCGATCGCCACTCCTCTTACCGCCCTAGTATGACCCGTGAGGGTTAATAGTTCGGTGCCTGTCTCGGTGTCCCAGATTTTCAGGGTATTATCCTCGGATGCGGAAATCGCGGTTTTGCCGTCTGGTGCGATCGCCACTGCACTTACCCCGTAACTATGACCGGTGAGGGTTAATAGTTCGGTGCCTGTCTCGGTGTCCCAGATTTTCAGGGTATTATCCTCGGATGCGGAAATCGCTGTTTTACCGTCTGGTGAGATCGCCACTGCTGTTACCCGGTCACTATGACCCGTGAGAGTTTTCAGTTCAGAGCCTGTCTCGGTATCCCAGATTTTCAGGGTTGTATCCCCGGAAGCGGAAATCGCTGTTTTTCCGTCTGGTGCGATCGCCACTGCATTTACCCGCCAACTATGACCCGTGAGAGTTTTCAGTTCCCGGCCTGTCTCGGTGTCCCAGATTTTCAGGGTTTTCTCCTCGGATGCGATCGCGGTTTTGCCGTCTGGTGCGATCGCTACTGCTCTTACCGAGTTAGTATGACCGGTGAGTGTTCTAAGTTCGGTGCCTGTCTCCGTGTCCCAGATTTTCAGGGTGTTATCCTTTGAAGCAGAAATCGCTGTTTTTCCGTCTGGTGCGATCGCCACTGCTAGTACCGCCCTAGTATGACCCGTGAGGCTTAATAGTTCGGTACCTGTCTCGGTGTCCCAGATTTTCAGGGTGTTATCCTTTGAAGCAGAAATCGCTGTTTTTCCGTCTGGTGCGATCGCCACAGCAATTACCGAGCTAGTATGACCCGTGAGGGTTAATAGTTCTGTGCCTGTCTCCGTGTCCCAGATTTTCAGGGTGTTATCGTCTGAATCCGAAATCGCTGTTTTTCCGTCTGGTGCGATCGCGAGTGCATATACCGAGTTAGTATGACCCGTGAGGGTTAATAGTTCTGTGCCTGTCTCCGTGTCCCAGATTTTCAGAGTGTTATCGTCTGAAGCCGAAATCGCTGTTTTTCCGTCTGGTGCGATCGCCACAGCATTTACCGAGCTAGTATGACCCGTGAGGGTTAATAGTTCTGTGCCTGTCTCCGTGTCCCAGATTTTCAGGGTGTTATCCCATGAAGCCGAAATCGCTGTTTTACCGTCTGGTGCGATCGCCACTGCCCATACCGACTCAGTATGACCGGTGAGTGTTCGCAAACATCCTTCTCCTGGCCGCTCTAAATTAGCCCTCAAAGGCCGCAGCCAAAGACTATCTTTCCACTGCTTGGCTTGTTCCAGCATCCCCTCAATTTCAGGCATTTCAAAATCTAGCAACCTCCCCAACAATTGCCCAGCCAGTTGCGTTTTATCCCTTTCCAAAATGGGTGCCGACTTGCGAATAGCCCCTTGAATCAACTTCAGCGTTCCCGCTTGCCCCTCCGACAACAACACATCAGAAATTCTCGCCAGATCGTAATCCTCAATTAACGCTTGAGCCCCCACCGCATCCAACTTCGCCTCAATAAAATCAAAATCCGTCAACAACTGATGCAGCCGTTCCCCTTGAACACTCTCCGCCAAATGCCCCGGCAGAGTTTCCAAAGCATAAAGCCGCTTTTCCGGCGACATTTTCCCCAACCGTTGTTTAAACTTACTCATCGCCGTACAAATCCTCCCACAAATTATCAGAAATTGCCGTTTCAATATCCCGCAGCGAAACCCCAGCTCTCTGCACCACATCTTTGCGATTGAGAAATCTTTGGAAACTCGCGTGATAGATACTGTAATCGGGAGGACTATCACCGCTACGGCGCAGAAACTGTTCCCAATCATCGAGAACTTCCTGCACATCCAAGGCATCTTCGTCAGCCAAATCCGCCAAAATATCGCAGGAAACCGGCTTACGAGTTTTGGTCAAAAAATAAATCAGCTTCAACTTCCGGCGGCGCAATTCCCTATCTCTAACCGCCATTTCCATCCGCGCCCAATGCTTCTCATAATATCCTTCTAACTCCCTCGGCAAATCTTGCAAAGCCACATCGCTGTACTTGCCGCTATCGATATCATTCAGCACATGGCGCAGGTACATAAAATTATTCTGGCTTTTTTCCGCCACCGCCGCCACAAACTGTTCTCGCTGCAAATTTTGACGGTTAATCCAATTCTGAATTGATGCGCTGTTGCTGGTGCGTTTGTCAATATAAAGCTTGACATCCGCCAAACTTTCTGCACTGTACTGCATCAAATCAAAAACCTGATGATTTGGCAAAGGCAGAGTTTCCGGCCGCTTCGACACAATAAAATAAACATTATCCGGCAAAGCATCAGGCAAATAGAGGACATTGCTGCCACGCCCCTGATCGCTCATATCGACTTCATCGAGGGCATCCACAACAACAACTAACTTTTTTCCGCCCAATTTAGGACTGACTTCCCCCAATAACCGACTGAGAAAATTGCCATCTGTAGTCGCATTTTCTGGCAATTTTGGGTAATCCAGTTTAAAGGCTTGAATTAACTGAGTGCAGGCATTTTCAAGAAATTGCTTTGCCTTAACAGTGCCTTGAGATTGCGAGTTAAAATGGACAACACAGCGCCGCTTCATCAGCAGCACTAACTTCGCCATAATTGAACTTTTCCCGACACCCGGCTCTGCTTTTAAAACAAAATAGCCTTTGGGATTTTTCTGCAAGAATTCGATAATTGCTTCAAACACAAATCTTCGGTCAGTAAAGTCTTGAGTCCGGTCTTGAATAATCGTTTCGCACTCGTAGGGAAGCGGCAATCTGGGCGCGGAAGTATCAACAAATCGTTCGAGTGATGTTTTAATTTGCGCCAAATCGTCGCGGATGCCAATTTCTATGGCTGACAATTTCCCCATCACTTGACAAATCTGCTGCCCAGTTGCCACGGCCTCCAACTTTTGCAGAATTTCCCCATTTTGCAGCCCCAAATCTCTCAGTTCTGCCAAAGCAATTTGGTGCAGATTCAACAGCATCGTCGCAAACTTTTCTCCTCCCTTCGCCGCATCCAGTTTCAGCACTTCGCGGTAGGCTTTCGGGAAACTTGCGTACAGTTTGTCCGCGACGAATTCCACAATTTCCGCATCGAAGGATTTGCCCTCGCTGGCGGCGAATTCGTTGAGGAAAGTTGCCCAATCTGCCGTTGTCAATCCGGTAACTCGATCGAACTCCTCGGCATCGGCAGAAAAAATCTTGGTTAACTGGTCTTCTGAAATATTTAAACCCCTTGACAAATCGGCTGTATTCGTGTTAATATCCAGCCAGTATTCAGGAGTTTTCTCGGCTAATTGACAGAGTGCTGTTTCTGGATAAGGCAAATTTTTGGTTTCGGCGATCGCAATTAGGCGATCGGACTTCGCAACCTCTCTCAAAATATAGCCGATCGCCTCACCCGCCGCCTTAATCAAATCGTGATTATCGAGAATCTTCGCATTTTTGCTCAACCGTTCCGTCATCCGATTTCCGAGGTCATTAGCCGCGATATTCCCCGCTATACCACCAGCAATCGCCGCCAAAATCGAAACTCCCCCAACTGCGATCGGGCCGCCGATAATACCCGCTGCTGCTTGAGTTCCCGGATTGGCGATCGCATTTGAAATAACTTGTCCAATAGCCATCACCGCACTGCATCCAATTACCCTAGTTTTAAAATTAGCTAAGTCCATTAGCGGCATAAAATAAATATTCCTCTTTTAAATAGTTGGTAGTAATTATATCTTGCCGGCTGCCGTTTAGTCCGTCGCTGCGAAATTTTCAAGTGGATTTAGAGATTGTCGAACGCGACTAACCCTAGGATATAAAGTAAAATATAATTAATTATCTCGAAGTTCTTTTTCTTGCAAAATTTGGGTAGCCCAAACCCGATCTTCTTCCGATAGAGACGGTACGGGTTCTCGATTATAGTCGATCCGATAATCATAGCCAGCGCGATCGTAAATACCTGCAAATATTTCTGGTAAATTAACAATAGGTTCTACATCTTCCTCACGCAAGGGAAGCGGAAATATAGGTAAAGAATCGCGGAGATTAAAAGCATAAAGTTCGGCAAACGGACGGCGATTACTGGGACTGACTAAAATTCGATAATCGCTTTGAATAGAATTATTAAGAATGGGCATAGATTCCCATTTTCGTAGTAAATCGATTTCGACTAAATTGGTTAAGCTACCTAAAATACTCTGGCGTTTTTTGAGATAAGTAATTCTTCCTTCTCCACTACGTTTGTTGACAGGAGAAAGAATTTCAATGGCGGTGACAACTTGTTTCGTTGCCATTTCTCGCACTTCCAAGTAAGTCTGTTTAATTTTTTCAGGAGCAGGCACTTTAACGGTAGTCGGAAGTGTTATACTTACAGTGGCAACTGAACCTGTAGGAATATTCGGGTTATTAGATTGACGCTTAATCGCGACATCGGGGATACCTACTAAAAGGGAGTCGCTGTTAGTGTCATTTGGATCGGTAATTTCATAGATGCGTTTGTCGATTGCAACCTCATATTTAGGGCGAATTTGAGGCATGATGGTATCAGCGATCGCGATAATCAATCTATTGTGAGTTTCCTGCCAGAAATCGGGGTGTTCTAAGTAGGGGTCCATTCCAGGAAAAGGTGAAGGCATAGGACTGTTCTCCGATGTATTGACTTTCAAATCATTTTAGCATTTTTAATTTTGTAGGGTGCGTCGCTGCGAGATTTTCGAGTGTCCCTACAAGAGTGACGCACCCTACGTTATCTAGAACAATGTCGTAAATATCAACTACAAAACAGCAGCAACACTGGCCATCAACAACCCTTGAAACAATTTCACCCCATCAGTTTCGCCCAACATCGGATCGGATGCCCGTTCAGGATGCGGCATCATTCCTAATACATTGCCTTGGCGGTTGCAAATACCGGCAATATTATTTAACGAACCGTTGGGATTGCCAGCATCGCTAATTTTGCCCGCCGGAGTACAGTAGCGAAACAGGACTTGCTTGTGCTCTTCTAACTCGGCTAAAGTATCCGCATCAGCATAATAGTTTCCTTCGCCGTGGGCGATCGGCAAATCGATGATTTCACCCGTAGTATAAGCGGCAGTCCAACGAGTATTACCGCGCTCGACTTTCAAAGAAGCGCGATCGCAAATAAAATTCAATCCCGCATTCCGCACCAGAGCACCGGGTAACAAACCAGCTTCAGTCAACACCTGAAAACCGTTGCAGATACCTAATACAAGCTTTCCTTTTTTCGCGTGTTCCGCAGTAGCCCGCATCGCCGGAGAAAAACGGGCGATCGCGCCGCACCGCAAATAATCTCCGTAACTGAAACCGCCGGGAATTACAATGATATCGATATCCGAAATATCGGTATCTTCGTGCCAAATCATGCGAGTTGGTTGGTGGAGTAACCCTTGAGTCACCCACACCACATCGCGATCGCAATTTGAGCCTGGAAAAACAATAACTCCAAATTTCATAAGCTGAAGGAAGAAGGAAGAAGGAAGTTCGGCAACGGATTATGTAACGGATGTAACGGATGTCAGGAAGAAGGAAGAGGTGTCAACATAAGACTAAAATATTATGTTTTTCTCCCTTGTATCGAAGTCTCGATCCCCCTAAATCCCCCTTAAGAAGGGGGACTTTGAGTGTTCCGAGTTCCCGCGTGTTTAATAGAGACTGTGAACACTCTTGTCCCCCCCTTATTAAGGGGGGTTAGGGGGGATCTCCGGGTTTAAAAAGACCCTAGGGACGATCGCATTTATGCCGCCGCTGTCTCCACAGCAACAGGAATTTCAGTCAAATCAAAGCGATAATTTTCAATCACTGGATTGGCCAAAAGTTGGTCGCAAACGCGATCGAGTTGTTCGCGGGCCTCCGACTCACCAGCAGCAGTCAGCGTCAATTCAACGTATTTCCCAATACGCACGCGCTCAACATTGTCGTATCCCATGTGTTGCAAGCCAGACTGTACGGCAGTGCCGGCGGGATCTAAAACAGAAGGGCGGAGGGTAACATAGATTTGGGCAAGATATTTCTGAGTCACGGGAATGTTGCGGTAGGTGATGTGAAAGTTAGCCCCATTGTATTCTACAACCGAGCTGCGCGCCGATCGCCATTTGGTTCGCCCAAGTAAGATAGCCTAGAAATAGGGACAGATGTGATTCCAGCAGATTCGAGAAAAAAATTATGAGAACCAACCACACCCGCAGTCAGGAGCGTATTTTACACTTGCTCAAGCACTTGAATCGATCGCTCTCAGCGCAAGATATCTACTTAGAACTGCGTAACAGCGACCACAGCATGGGCCTAGCAACCGTTTACCGCTCCCTCGACGGTTTAAAGCGAGAGGGGTTCGTTCACGTCAGAACTCTCGCTAGTGGCGAGTCTCTATACGGTGCCGCCCACCAAGACCAACACCACCTAACTTGTCTGGAATGCGGCACCTCCATTACGATCGACGAATGTCCCGTCCACCACTTAGAAAGCCAACTACAACAATCTCATTCTTTCAAGATTTATTATCACACTTTGGAGTTTTTCGGATTGTGCGATCGATGTACTTTGGCTCAAGAATCTTAGAGAAGTTATTAGTCATGAGTGATCTCAATTCCGGTTGCACTCAGAAATGATAGTTGACTGTTGACTCGGTGTCGAACCGCGCAGGCGGGTTTTGTTTGTGTAGCAACAGATTTCAACCTGTCGTTTTATTAACTCGCTCAAGGATGCAAAAACTCTAAATGGTCTCCTGGAATCGATCGCAATTTTGCAGCCGAGCCTTGCAGTTTCAATCGGCCGCGTTCTAACATGATAATCCAATCGGCGCGATCGATCACTCGCGGCCTGTGACTGATAAAAATCGTCGTTTTCCCGTGTCGGTACATCAACAATTGTTCTAAAACGTCCGCTTCGCTTGCGGGGTCAAGCCCTGCGGTAGATTCGTCTAGAATCAATACGGGTGGGTTGTTGAGAATGGCGCGGGCGATCGCCAATCTCTGTCTTTGTCCGCCAGAAATATTCGCTCCAAACTCCCCTAAAACAGTTTGATATTTATCAGGCAATTGGCTGATAAATTCATCCGCGCCCGCAATTTTGCAGACTTTCACAATCTGTTCAAAGCTGATATCTGGACTGCCCAAACGAAAATTTTCGAGAATCGAACGGCTCCAAAAATGCGCTTCTTGAGGAACCAATACTACCTGCTGTCTGAGACTGTCGAGAGACAAATCCTGCAAGTTGTAGCCGCCAATTCTAATATTACCAGATTGCAGCGGGTACAGACCAGCAATTACTTTTGCTAGCGTACTTTTTCCGCAGCCGGAGTGACCGATTAAAGCAATTGCTTGACCGCCGGGAAACGTAACGGAAAAATTTTCCAGCAAGTCAAGTCTGCCGGGGTAGTGAAAATTAACACCCTTGCAAACAATACCGTCGCGGTCTTGAATAGTTACAAAAGGTTTATTCGTATCGTCTTTAGTTTCCGGTTCAGCATCGATAACTTCCGACAGCCGTTGAGTAGCTGTCTGCACGCGAGTCATTTCATCAGTAAATCCTACTAGCGAATTCACCCAAGTAGTAACGTTTTGATTCATACTAATAAACGCTAGCAACTGACCTATACTCAATACCTTGTCAATCACCAAACCGCTACCAATCCACAGCAGAGTAATGCTGCCAGCAGAGGCAACAAAACCAGAAAATATATTGTTGAGAATGCCAATTTGTGTAGTGCGGAAAGTGAGCTTTGCTAAGCGACCAAAGCGGGTTTGAAATTCTTCCCAAAGTTGCTGACCGCTGGTAGTAGTTTTGACCGTCAGCGCGCCTTTAAAAGTTTCTACTAAAACGCCTTGAGTTTCTGCTTCCAGCACAAATAAACTGCGCGTTTTTTGCTGCAATACGGGCAGAAATACCACTGTAGAGGCAGTCATTAACAGAGCTATAGCTGTAGCTGCTAACGTCAGTTCCTTGCTGTAAAATAACATAAAAATAAAAGAAACTACAGCTATAAAAAATTGACTTGGCAAGCTGATAGCGACCTGAGAAACTAATTTATTTATTTCTTGGATATCTTGTAATCTACTGACGATTTCGCCACTGCGTCTGGTTTCGTAAAAGCTCAAAGGCAATCGCAGGAATTTGCGCGCAAATTCCATCACCAATCCCAATTCTAAACGCTGGGAAAACTGAGCAATTAAGTTCGACTCTACCAATCCTAAACTGCTGCTAAAAAGGTTCATAACTATAACTGCGATCGCCACACTCGCCAGGAGTTGTCTGTCGCCCCGCACCAGGATGTCGTCAGTGAGCAGTTGAACGAGAAAAGGCGAAGAAATCGACAGCAAACCCAACACCACATTCAGCAAAAATGCTTCCATTAAAATCGGGCGATAAATCCCAATCCGGCGCATCCATTTTTGTAAGGAATTGGCGGGCGGTTGGCCCTCTGCGGCCGCAAAAAACCGCTCAGCATCGGGTTCTACTAGCAAGCACAGCCAATCTGTCCAACCTGCAGCTAATTCTTCTTTGGAAACATAGCGCATACCGACGGCCGGATCGCCGATCGCATATTTGTCGCCCTGCTTTCCGTACAAAACAACCCAGTGATAACCGCTCCAGTGAATAATTGCCGGTAAAGGCGCTTCCTCAATTTGGTCTAAAATAGCAGCCGCGGCTCGCACGGATCGAGCATTAAAGCCGATCGCCTCAGCACCTTGTTTCAAGCCCAGCAGAGTCGTCCCTTTTTGGCCGGTGCCGGCACATTCTCGCAAGCGGCTAATAGTAAAATTTTGTCCGTAAAATTTCGCGATCGAAGCCAAACAAGCCGCCCCGCAATCTTCTTCGCTCTGCTGGAGAACAACCTGATATTTCTTAAACCTGTTAACTTGTCCGAATAATGGCATTTTGCCGATCAAAGGGATGTTCTTTAACATTTTGCAAAATGAATAATGGTAGAGCATAAAGAAGATTACTCATCACCAACTACCCAATCAGCAAAAAGCACCCATAAAGTTATGGGTGCTTTCTCGATTCCACAGTTATAGATCTGAATTGACTAGCACTAAACTTTAGTAGTAGGCGTAGCGGACTACTCTTCTGTATGAACCGTCGCAATTCCGGCGGTACACGACCCAACTGCGCCGCTGCCGGTGACAATTGTCTCGATTGACATAATAGTGACCGCCGTTGACGCTAGCTGATTCTTCAGGGGTGAGTTCAGCAAACAGTGAATTGTCCTTTGTTTCTTTCATGATTAGACTCCGTTTAACTTAATAAAATTGAAGGGAAACTAGAAATATTATTTAATTTCTAGATTCTCGTGTAAATACTGAGTAATACTTCTTGTAGTCCTGTACGACATCCGGAATACTACGGATAAATTTTCAAAATTTACTTTATCGCACAACTTGACTCAGCTATCTAAACCACTAGGGTTGGGTAAGGGCGATCGCGGCTCGGATCGTACAGATAAAGCTGGCTAGGCTGCGGCAGGAAAAACAGCATAGTAAGACCCTCGCGGCTGCTGTTATCCGTCTCGCTGTTGCTTTTAGCACCGCTAACACCGCTGGTAATATTGCCACCGTTGACAGTAGCAGATTCTCCATCGGTTACTTCGATGAAGAGTGAATTTTGTGGATTTTCTGACATAAATAACTCCTATTAATACCTATGTACTTACTTACTACCTACGCATACAGTAAAAACCCGGTAACAGCGCCAAAAGTTATGGCAAAAATCCCATATTTTCCTGGCTGTAGCCCGCTGGCTTCACTCGTCTTGATATTTGGCGAAGTTTGTGGGTGGGAACGGCAAAGCTGTGCGGATTTTTACCTTTACCCTGTGAATTTTGATTTAGACTTCTAAACCTATGCTTGGTTTCCGGAAAGCTGATCGTAAAAGTGACAAAACAAATCAGCGATCTCTCCCTCCCCCTAACTCAAAACTCCAAACTCCAAACTATTCCCCTCTCCCCCTTGCCGCCATGTCTCTCACTCCCGAAGCCACACCCGCTGAAACCTTTGATAACGACCAGTTTTTGCCCCCTGTCAGCCGCTGGACGACTTTGGGTGGCATTTTGATGGTGGCGACCTTTGGCGGGGCGATCGCCCTCGCTAGCGTCACCAAATACAGCGCTACAGTCAAAGCAGACGCGATCGTCCGTCCAGCCGGAGAAGTGCGCGTCGTGCAAGCAGCCACAGAAGGAACCGTCGAAAGCATTGCTGTCAGCGAGAATCAGACAGTAAAAGAAGGAGATGCGATCGCAGTTATAGACGCTTCGCGTTTAAGCGATCAAAAAAAACAGTTACAAGAAATAATTAATCAGTCTCAACCAGCAGCACAGCAAATCAACCAGCAACTGCGCGACTTAGAAAATCAAATTTTGGCCAGCGCCCAATTTAAAAGCATCCAAAGTGAAAGTTCCGCCCAACAGGAATTAATCGAATCCGCTTTAGTAAAATTCGCCACATCGCTGCCCGATGTCGCCGAGAGACTGGGCAGAAGTCGGCGGGTTTTGCTCGTCAAGCAAGCCTCCATTCAACAACAATTAATTCAAGCTAAAAAAGAACTCAATCAAATTGAGTTAAAACTCGAAAATAGCGTGATCCGCACGCCCACAGATGGTACAATTCTCAGACTGGAAGTACGAAATACTGGTCAAACCGTACAAGCCGGCAGCGCGATCGCCCAAATCGTCCCCAGCGACGTACCCCTGGTAGTCAAAGCCAAGGTGACATCCCAAGATATCGCCCGCATCCAAATCGGCCAACCCGTACAGATCAGGATTTCGGCTTTGCCTTTTCCCGATTACGGCACATTAAAAGGAACTGTCAGCGAAATCGCCCCAGATGCGATCGCCACTCAAAATCCCACTAATAATTTAGGTACAGCTTATTACGAAGTGGCAATTAAGCCCGAACAAACTTATTTAACAAAACTCAAATCCGCCAACGGCCAATTCTTCGGAAACTCCCAGGCTAATGTCCCCCGCCAGTATTCGATTCAATCGGGAATGGAAGGCAGAGCCGATATTATTACGGGCGAAGAAACTGTTCTGATATTTGTTTTACGCAAAGCAAGGTTGCTGACAGATTGGTAATTAGTCAGTTGTCAGTTGTTAGTTGTCAACAGTCAACAGTCAACCGTCAGCAGTCAACCGTCAACAGTCAACCGCCAGAAAATTAGAGGATCTGAAATTGAAATAACGTGTCAATATAGAACTGTGAGTTTAATTCTATTCTTTCCTCATGGGCAAACAGCGCGTTCTTTCAGGAGTTCAGCCAACAGGCAATCTTCACCTCGGTAATTATCTCGGTGCAATTCGCAACTGGGTAGAAGGTCAAAGTCAGTACGAAAATTACTTCTGCGTAGTCGATTTGCACGCAATTACCGCACCGCACAATCCAGCAACTCTAGCCTCCGACACTTACACGATCGCCGCACTCTATTTAGCTTGCGGCATCGATTTAGAATATTCTACTATTTTCGTGCAATCCCACGTCTCGGCGCACACAGAACTAGCATGGCTGCTCAACTGTATTACGCCGATTAACTGGCTCGAAGATATGATTCAGTTTAAAGAAAAAGCAATTAAACAAGGTGAAAATGTCAATGCAGGCTTGCTAAATTATCCCGTGTTGATGGCAGCCGATATTTTGCTTTACGATGCCGACAAAGTGCCAGTGGGAGAAGACCAAAAACAGCATTTGGAACTCACCCGCGATATTGTCATCAGATTAAATCACCAATTCGGCACACCCGAAAAGCCAGTCTTGAAACTTCCCGAGCCCTTAATTCGGACTGACGGTGCGAGGGTAATGAGTTTGACAGATGGCACGCGCAAAATGTCTAAATCTGACCCTTCCGAACAAAGTCGAATTAATTTATTGGATTCGCCAGATACGATCGCCAAAAAAATCAAGCGCTGTAAAACAGATGCCGTGCGGGGTTTGACTTTTGACGACCCCGATCGCCCCGAAGCTAGAAATTTGCTGACACTTTATCTCCTGCTTTCCGGCAAATCTAAGGAAGAAGTAGCAACAGAGTGTGAAAACATGGGTTGGGGAGATTTTAAACCCTTGCTGACAGAGACGACAATTAATGCCCTCAAACCAATTCAGGATAAATACAAGGAAATAATGGACGATCCCGGATATTTAGAGTCTGTACTACGTCGCGGAAGAGAACAAGCAGAAGCTATTGCTAATCAAACTCTAACTAAGGTGAAGACAGCTTTCGGTTATTCTTTACCTGTTTAGTTGTTAGTTGTTAGTTGTTAGTTGTTCTTGGTTAGTTGTTAAAAATGACAACTGCCAACTGCCCACTGACAACTGCCCACTTACAATAGTCAACCGTCAAATAACAAATAACCAATAACAGACAAATAATCATGAACCGTTTTCGCACAGCCTGCACCACCCCCGGAGAATTTATAATTACCGCCGAAGTTGCCCCACCAAAAGGTGGCGACATAACTCACACAATTCAAATGGCTGAACGCCTCAAAAACAGAGTTCATGCAATTAATATCACAGACGGAAGTCGCGCAGTTTTGCGAATGTGCCCCCTAGCAGTTTCGGCGATTTTAGTGCAGCACGGAATTGAGCCAATTTGTCAAGTTGCTTGTCGCGATCGCAATCTAATTGGCCTGCAAGCGGATCTCATGGGAGCCCACGCTTTAGGCATTCGCAATGTACTAGCACTTACAGGCGATCCCGTCAAAGCCGGCGACCATCCTAAAGCAAAAAGTGTATTCGATTTGGAATCAGTTCGGCTATTGCAAGTTATTCAAAAAATGAACGGTGGTCAAGACTGGAATGACAAACCTTTAACCGACGGAGTTACTGATTTATTTGTAGGTGCAGCAGTCGATCCGCAATGCCCCAGTTGGTCTGGTTTGCAAAGTCGATTCGAGAAAAAAGTAGAGGCTGGAGCACAGTTTTTTCAGAGTCAATTAATTACAGATTTTGAAGTTTTGGATAAGTTTATGCACCACGTTGCAGCGGGCTGCAACAAGCCAGTCTTAGCAGGAATATTTTTGTTTAAATCAGCTAAAAATGCTGAATTTATTCAAAAATACGTGCCGGGAGTTCACATCCCACAAGAGACTATCGATCGTTTAGCAAAAGCTCCCGAACCCTTGCAGGAAGGCATAAAAATTGCTGCAGAACAAGTCAAACTAGCGCGGCAGATTTGTCAAGGAGTTCACATGATGGCTGTCAAACGAGAAGATTTAATTCCTCAAATTTTGGATTTGGCAGGAATCGAGCCACTGAGCTAAAATTAAACGTAGGGGTGGGTTTTACCAATTATCAATTCCTAAAACTAACGATTTCGTAAACTCATAAACCAGCCCACTCCCGCGCTACCATTTTGAACATCAATAAAACAATCATGCTTCAAACTGTAGACAATCCAACCACTTCTCCCGCAATCGAACAACGTTTCACTTGGCGCGGTGTGACATGGCATCAATTCAAGGCAATTCAAGCTGGTTTTGAAGACGTGCCGAATGTACGCTTATTTTATTGTGAGGGAGTTTTAGAAATTGTGGGTACTGGAAGGTTGCATGAAGCGATTAGGTGTTTGATGGGCTTGCTAATGGGACAGTATTTTCTGCAAAGAATAATTGTATTTTTTCCCAGCGGTACTTACAGTCAGATTGTCGAAGAGCAAGTCGAGTATCAGGCAGATTTGTCTTATTGTTTCGGAACTATTAAAGATGTGCCAGATTTATGTATTGAGATTGTTATCACTAGCGGTAGTCCGATTAAACTTCAGAAATACCGACTGATGGGAGTCCCGGAAGTCAGGTTTTGGGAAGATGGCACTCTAGAGCTTTACCATCTGCGAGAGGAAGGTTACGATCGCATTACTAGCAGCGAAATGCTGCCAGAGTTAGACTTATCTTTGCTGAAACGCTGCATTTTATTTGCTTCGCCTTTGGATGCGCTTGAGGAATTTTCTAGAGGAATGGGCGATCGGGAAAATTGACCAATAAACTATTTTTGAAATAGCTCGATCGACTAAACGGTTATTAAATAGGAGCCATTGGCAATGACTGACTCAGAAATACTTAATTCTGATACCATTAAAACACTAAATACTAGCATATCAGAAGTTACAGTTTATACCGATCGCGCTTTGGTGACGCGGCGCGGTACGGTATCTCTGACGGGAAACGAGCGAGAATTGGCGATCGCCTCTGTTCCTGCAACCCTCGACACAGAGTCAGTCAGGGCTACGGGTGTGGGTACAGTTGCTGTGCGACTTTTGGGAGTGCGAAGCGAAAGAGTGTTTAGCAGCGAACCAGTGGGCGATCGCACTGCCGAATTAACCCAACAAATTAAGGAGTTACAAACCCAAAGACGGGGAATTAACGACAAAATAACCGCCCGAAAAATTCAGCTCCAATTTGTGGAAGGTTTGAGCGAAAAAAGCGTCGGTTTCTTTTCTAGCAGCATCGCCAAACAGCAGGTAGGTTTAAACGAAACTAGCGAATTGCTCAATTTTTTAGGAACTAATTACCTAAAATATGTAAGTGCGATCGCCCAACACGAAAAACAGCAGCGCGAAATAGACAAGCAAATAAAAGCTTTGCAGCAGCAGTTGGGGCAAGTACAAACTCCCCATTCGCAGCAAAGTTTTAACATCATTGTTGCCATTGAACCCAGTGGCAGCGGCAATTTTGAAATAGAAGTTTCCTATGTAGTCACGCGAGCTCGTTGGACTCCCCTTTACGACTTGCGAGTAAACACTACCAACAACCAAATTAATCTCACTTACCTAGCCGAAGTCAATCAAAATACAGGCGAAGATTGGACGGGAGTAGCGCTGACTTTATCTACAGCAAAACCCGGAATGGGAACTCTCCCACCAAAACTAGAACCTTGGTATATCGATAAAACCGAGCCCGAGCAATTTTTTGGTAGGGGTTCATCAGAGGATGATTTTTTAGACCTAGAAGAGGTATTATCTGAAGGTTTTGCAGGCGGTTCACGCTCCATAACACGAGCGCCCATAGCAGCTCAAATAGCCACAGCCCAAGTATCCAGAGAAGGCGGTACAGTCTCATTTCAAGTAGGCGGAATTACCAAGATTCCCAGCGACGGTACACCGCACAAAGTGACGATTTTCAGCGAAAATTATCCCTTTACGGCTGAATATATAGCCGTTCCGCGATTAGTCAGTTTTGCCTATTTGCAAGCAGTTGTTGTGAATCCGCTGACAGGCGCAACTCTGCTTCCCGGTAAAGCAAATATCTTTCGCGACAACACTTTTGTCGGCCGTGTGCAGTTAGAAAATGTTTCCCCCGGGCAAGAATATAAAGTTAATTTAGGAATAGATGAACGGTTAAAAATACAGCGGGAATTAGTGGAAAGACAAGTAGATAAAAAACTGATCGGTCAGCAGAGGCGCACGAGTTACGCTTATCGCTTCAATGTGACAAACTTGCATCAGGTGCAGGTACACCTGACACTAAAAGAACAATTGCCAGTCAGCCGCAATGAACAAATTAAAGTGCGATCGACTCTCACTAATCCGAAGATAGTAGCAGGTGAAATGGGAATGCTAGAATGGATAATGTCTCTGCCCCCGCAAGCAAAGCAAGAGTTATATTACCAGTTTGTTGTCGAACATCCTCCCGACTTAACAGTCACGGGTTTAGATATTTAATACCAACCCGTTGTCAGTTGTCAGGTGCCAGTTCTCAGGAATTACCTCTTCCTTCTGGCGGCTTCCATCGGACTTCTTCCTTCGGCTATAAAGCAGCTTATTTCTTCCCGCCACACGCCACCAATTTTTTCTGTATACACAACTGTTGAAACACTAAATCTGCTATTGATTCATAAGCTGGGGCTGTGGGGTGTACGCCATCCCGAAAATAACTTTTTACCCTCGTTTTCGGCAATTTTGACCAGGCTGCATGAGTGTCTATGATTGGAATTTTTAAAGCTTTTAGCCGATCGACAAACTCGGATTTAAACTTCGGCTGATTCGGTACGGGCAGTAAATCCGCTCGATCGCAAGTATACAACACAAACAACGGAATATTCTTAGCTCGCACCAAAGCAACTATTTGCTCAAATCGCTGCATATTTTCCATAAACCGTTGTGATTCCGACACCGGCACTCCCGCCGCAGGAGAATTCAATACAAAAACACTTGACAATTGGCGAATAACGTGTCTTTGAAACACTTCTTGAATTGCCAATAACGGTTTGCGATTCGGCATCAGCGGGTCATTTCCCACCCCCGCGCTGCTACTTGGAGGTTGTAGCAAATCGTGAGTACCAATTTGCAAAATCACAGCATCGCTTTCAAAAGTGCCAAACTTGCGAATATATCCCAATTGATTGCCAATTCCCCAAGAACCTGCCGAAGCATTCAGCACCTCAACTTGCTTTTTTATGCCCAACAAACGCGCTTCAAACAATTCTGGAAGAGTTTCTTTCTGATCGGTGGTATTATTACCGTTTAGAACCGAATCTCCTATCATCAAAATTCTGAGAGTATCTTCAGGCTTTGCTGAATCGATTTGTTCAGAACGCTGAGAAAATTGATTGTACTCAACTCTATTCCCAAAGCGATATACAAGTTGATTTGGTGCAAATATATAGCCAGCATTAGCATCAGCTTGCAGCAAGGCAGGATTTCCGAATCCGAGCAAGCGCAAGGCAAGTTCTATAGCACTCAAAGATGCGATCGCATAACCGGGAATCCAATAGTTAGCTTTCAAAAATTTACCTGTAATTGGTAAACTGCAAAGCCATCGGATAATCTTCTTGCTTCAACCGTTGAATTACCAACTGCAAATCATCCTTATCCTTAGCAGAAACGCGCACTGAATCACCTTGAATCGAGCCTTGAATCTTTTTAAACTCATCTCGAATTAATTTAGTGATTTTCTTGGCAATTTCCTGGTCTATCCCTTTTTTAAGTTTGATTTCTTGGCGTACTCTAGTACCACTAGCAGCTTCAATTTTCCCATAATCAAAAATTTTCAGAGACAAATTGCGCTTGGCGGCTTTAGTTTGCAAAACTGTGTGAATCGCGTCGAGAGTAAATTCACTGTCGGTATTGATAGTAATTGCTTCAGCGCCCAATTCTACAGTAGTTTTGGTATCTTTCAAGTCGTAACGGCTTTGAATTTCCCGCACCGTTTGGTCAACAGCGTTAACTAATTCTTGCCGATCGAACTCGCTGACAATATCAAAGGAATAACTAGCAGCCATAAATTAGTAATTGGTAATGGGTAATTGGTAGTTGGTAATGGGTAATTGGTAGTTGGTAGTTGGTAATTAGTCATTAATTAAGCGTCTCTTAACTAATGACTAATGACCCGTGACTAATAACAATTAGCCATTAACAGCCATTAAACTGAAATAGAATAAAGTAGCTGTGCAAGAAGAACTAATCGCAAACATGAGCGATCGCCCCAGCGGCACATTCAGAATATAGAAAACCGAAAACAACAACCGGGCGATCGTAAAAGCGATCGCAGCCCAACCCGCCGGTTCCGAATCTACCCCCGTCACAAAAGCCATCAAAGCCGCCGCTGAAAACAGCATAAACGTCTCAAACGAATTTTGGTGAGCCCAAGTTGCCCGCTGAGCGTAAGCCGGCAACCTCTCAAACATAGCGCGGGGGGCTGCTTGGTCGTAGCCTAGCTGCAAGCGGGCGAACGCAACCACCAAAAACGGTGCGTAAACCAGCGCAGCAGCAGCAGCAATACAATCAAGCAGAATAACCGACACAGGTAATCCCAACAGCATCATCGGCCTCGCAGTTCAATCAAAATAGAACAGAGTAACTACCTTGCGCTGTTCCTCCGCATCCTGGCAAGTTTTCAGCAAAGTGTGGCTTTCGTGAAAAGCAAAACATATCAGTTGCTGGCAGCGAGAAATAATCTCCTGATTGCACATGGCGCTTGCTTCCGGGAGAGACAAGCTATCATTTTTGGGATTTTCTACCAAATGTATCACTTGTTCGAGTTGGTCGCGAGACTCCCGAGGCTGGCGACTCATGCTTTGTGGCAAAATCACCGTCAGCAGATTTGGATCTGCTCGCATTGCTCCCCGAATTGCTGCTGAATTGGTGCCTGTTGCACCAGAAGTGATGAGCTGATTGCCTCCCAGAACTATGGCGTAGCTCAGCATCTCAATTAGCTGCTGGTGGGTAATAGGAACGTGGCGAGAACCCAAAAGAGCAATCCGCTTGGAGCTGGTTTGCTGGATCGCCGCAAGTTCTTGTAAAAAATCATCTACTCTGGGTAGCTCAATTGATTGACTCAAAGAATTTATTAAATTAAATAAAACTACGTTGTGGATTTTAGCAGACTCACTAGCCATTGCCGCCAAAAAGAAGTTAAGAATTGCTGATTTACCGGATCAGACTAGAGGATCGGGAGATTTGAGGAAGCCAGAAGGCAGAATGTCTGAAGACATTCGGCAGCCGGAGCTCAAGGTAGAATTCAAGAAAAATTGAGAATTTAAGAATTTTGGCTTTTTATTTATTTAAACAAAAAGTTCTCTCTGCCGAATACCTTCTTCCCTCAGCTCCGGCTCTGTTATTAATCGACTCGATCGCTCAGGCCCAAGGATGCCATCATGCCATCAAGGTCAAAATGTTCTGCCATTAGCTGAGTAACGCATTCCACCTTGATCGGTTCGTGCAGGCGCACGCTGCCAAAGGTGCTGTCGATAATTTCTACCGTGGTTAAGGTATCCAAATCAACAGACAAAACCGGAATTTCCATTTCTTCTGCCCTGCCAATCACTAGGGGAGAAGGAGGCAAGTGGCCTGTCAAAATTAAGCACTGAGTCGAGCTCTCCAGAGCTGCGAGCTGAATGTCCGTGCGATCGCCCCCCGTCACCACCGCCATATTTCTCGCTTTGCGGAAATACTTCAGAGCAGAGCTAACATTCATCGCGCCAATTGTCAAGGTTTCCACCATCAAGTCCAAACGGTCTTTACGGCAGAGCACATCAGCTTTCAATTGGTGCACCAATTCTTTGACGCTGACACTTCGCAGCAAAGCACTTCTCGGCAGCATTCCCAAAACTGGAATACCCGCAGCCTCCAGAAAAGGCCGCACAGTCCCCGTTACGGATTCTAGTTTGTCCGAGGGAACGTCGTTGAGTACCACGCCCAGCAACCGCGAACCCAAACGCTGTTTAGCCGACAGCAAATCGTCTATATAAAGATCGATCGGGCGGGCTACCAACAGCACAGAGGCATCAACTGCCTCAGCGACTTGAGCCAAAGACAAGTCAAACAGACTGCCTTCCTCCAAATTAGCTGGGCCTTCTAACAGCACCAAGTCTCCGCTGGGAGCTTGCAAATATTGCGCTAAAGACTGGCGGTAATCTGTCTTGTCTTCTCCCCGCAAACGCTTGTGAACTGTCTCTTCATCCAAATACAGCAGTGTTGACGGCATCTGACTTTCTGAGAGCTTCAGCGTCTCTACCGCGAACCGTACATCTTCGTCCTCGATCCCAGCTCCCTCGGAGCTGAAACAGGTTCCCAGAGGTTTGCCGTAGGCGATGGCCAGTCCTTTTTCCCGGAGTCCGAGTGCCATCCCCAAGGCGATGGCCGACTTGCCGCTGTAAGCTTTTGTGGAACCGATCAGCAAATATTTAGTCAATTTGGGTACGCCTTCAATCCTCAATTTGCACCTGTCTATTTCAATAAATTTAGTTTTTTCTACAGTATTTCTGAACTGCGACTCAATTTTGCAATATTATTATACTCGATTTTGTCGCTTTTGGGCATATTCTTTTTTTGCTGAAAACTTTTATTCACCTGTTTCCAACCCTTTGCTTCCCATTTTTATTACTTGATTTTGGGGAAGCAGTTTTTAAATTGTTTGTTGTACCAGCCGTTTTTAAGACGTATTTATCGCCCCCTAATTCCTTTAACAACCGATTTTAATTCTAAGATTTTCACCCATTCGTATTGCGTAAGTTAGATATTAACATAGAACTTTATCGAATAAAAATAACACTGTAAAAATGGGCTAGCTTACCTTGAAAGCCTAGTTAGAGGGTTTAGGATAGTTTTTTTCTGGGCTAAATAGAGAATTGTATAGGAAGAAAGCACGGTGCTTGCCTAAGCAGTTTTGCATATAATTAAAAATGGATAGGTTGTATGATTAGTTATTAATTATTCTGGCGATCGCCCGCAGTAAAACTGAGCGGTGGCACTGCGAGCAATAAGCTTGTTAGGATCGGGCTTCTAGCTTCTCAATACATAAATTTTCGGGCGGCGTGGGTTGGAATTTCGGCAGCCCAAAGGCTGATTGCGATGCTAGCCCGATCGCAGTTCAAGGGCTGTAGATTGATTTTCCTTGGGCGGATATACAGCGCTTTCCTCTCAGCTACCTAGTCGCAAAATTTGAACGAAATCGGACGGCGCGATTCGCCTAACGGCGATAGCTTCGCTCGCGCGTACTCGCACAGCACCAATGTCCGAAATAGGCGGGCTTGTCCCACAACAAATACAGAAGTTTTCAATTGGATGAAATACAGGTAGGGACTCAGGCTTGGCCTGAGTCCCTACGCGAAATCTGTATCACCCTCAACCGACAATTGCGGTTGATTTACTTTAGCAATGGGGATAAGTGCTGACCCCCAAAGGGATTATTGAGAATGATCCAAGAACTCACTTACTATTTCCACTTCTCAAATAGGGCTGGCGCACCAATCATGTAATGTTGCCGTCGAGGCGTTACACTATTGGTGCGCCAGTTATAGCGCCCGTCAATCGATTTTAGATTTTAGATTTTAGATTTTAGATTGAAGAAAGCGACCCCACTGATAAATCCGGGGGCTGGCGATCGCGAGCGAGGAGCTTTTTTCTCGATCCACGACTCAATCCGGGGGCCCCGGATTAAATTGCTTGATTGTCAATTGCGGACTTTCGGGAGTGCGGCTCCGGTGAAAGTTATTCATCCATTCGCATCAGCTTGCGGTAAAACGTTTTAGAAAAATCGACAGTACGAGTTCGCTGAAAAGTCAGAAGTACCTCAATTAAGCAACTAACAAACTCAGAGCTTTGCATAGTCACTTCGTAGCTGAGTTCAGCATTGCCGTCAAACAACACCCGACAGCGGGTTAAATCGATCGGCAGCGACGAGATATTCCAACTAGCGACAAACGGCACGCTCTCCCCGCCGTCAATTTTTCTTGCCCCCTCCAAGCTTTTGAGCTTGTAGAGACCAATAGCGTGCGGTAAAAACTTGCGCCTGGGCTCTTGACAGAAAGGCGCGTAGACTTTCACTTCTTTGTCATCGGCTGGCTTGAGTTGAGGAATAGACATATTTCCACCTCAGACAATTATTACTAACAGATAGTTTAGATCCCCAGAAAAAACTAACAGATATTCCTGGTCGATCGCAAGCAAAAGTCAACCCAAATACTCTATACAGTAGCCGTTTACCAGGGCCGTACAAGCACCGAACCCGCTGGTTGTCCTCCCGTCCGCTTTCGACAAAAGCCCAGAAACTGATACAGTAGATGCTTATATCTAAAATCAAAAACTATTGGTGGTTGAATCAAGTAACCTATGCAGGAGAGTTCTTGGCCAGAAAACGACGCTCGCAGCGAGCTTAACTTGGACATCTCTGATTTAGCTCAAGAAGAGCTCAAGAGTTTGACCTCGCACTCGAAGCTCAGCAAAGTATTTGCTATACCAGACATTGGCGACAGGGTGTTTGACGCGGAAACAAAAGCAGAACTCCCGGTGGCGGTGTCTGTGCCGGGAACTCCCTCTTTTCCTCAAAATCTGTACCGGGGACGGCGCGGAAAAGCCGCAGCAGTGCTGACTGCGATTTGGGCCGGCACGATCGCCCTGCACTTGATTTCTTGGGGTGCGTGGGTAGTGTGGGGGTTGACGGGACTGCTGTGGATGCAAGCATTTCGAGTGTTGTTTGCCGAACCCAAGCCCGCACTACCGCCTCTGGCCGATGAAAGTCGAGAGGATTGGCCCTACGTGTCGCTGCTGGTGGCAGCTAAAAATGAGGAAGCGGTGATTGCCCGATTCGTAGAATCCATCTGCAATGTAGATTATCCGATCGACCGCTACGAAGTTTGGGCGATCGACGATCACAGCAGCGACGCCACGCCGCTAGTATTGGAACAGCTAACCAAAAAGTACCCCCAGCTCAAAGTATTTCGCAGAGGAGCAAATGCCAGCGGCGGCAAGTCTGGAGCCCTGAATCAAGTGTTGCCACTGACTCGCGGGGAATTTGTGGGAATATTTGACGCCGACGCGACGGTAACGCCGGATTTGCTGCGCCGGGTGCTGCCAGTGTTCGATGGAGAAAAGGTAGGGGCTGTGCAAGTCAGAAAAGCCATCGCCAATGCTTCGGTAAATTTTTGGACTCGTGGCCAAGAAGCAGAAATGGCTCTCGACAGTTTTTTCCAGCAGCAGCGGATTGCGATCGGCGGCATTGGAGAATTGCGCGGTAACGGCCAATTCATGCGCCGCACCGCCTTGGAAAGCTGCGGAGGCTGGAACGAGGAGACGATTACCGACGACCTGGATTTGACGGTGAGGCTGCACCTAAACCGATGGGACATTGAATTTCTCGCTTTCCCAGCCGTGTCAGAAGAAGGAGTCACTAACGCTCGCGCTCTGTGGCACCAGCGCAATCGCTGGGCAGAAGGTGGCTATCAGCGTTATCTTGACTACTGGCGGCTAATTTTGCGGAACCGCATGGGAACTGGGAAAACTTGGGATTTATTTGGATTTTGGGTATCTCAATATTTCTTACCCACAGTAGCGCTACCCGACTTTGTGATGTCAATTGCGCTGCGCCGAATGCCGATCGCCAGTCCCATAACTTTTATGACGCTTACATTGTCGGTGGTGGGAATGTTTGTCGGTTTGCGCCGCACTCGCAAAGAGACCAAATTTGACGTTAAAAGAGTTTTTCTCACCTTACTGCAAACGCTGCGGGGTACTGTGTATATGTTCCACTGGCTGCTGGTAGGGACTGTGACGGCTCGGATTGCGGTACGGCCCAAGCGGCTTAAATGGGTCAAAACCGTCCATCAAGGGGCTGTTAATAGCATCAAGTAAACAATTCGCAGAAATATTTCGGCACAGTATCGCCGAACGTCCGACGATTTTCCGAGACAAAAAAACACCAACGCTCGCCAAATATCTCCCCGCCAGAGCCTAAGAGTAAAATTTGGCAATTCCGAGAAAAAAACACTTGAAAACAGCTTAGGTAATAGGTAATCGGCGAGCGGTAATAGCGAATAAGTAATCGGCAATACAAAAGTCGAAAATTAAAAGATAAAAGCGAGAATTTTTAACTTTTAACTTGACAAAAAACCAATTACTATCTATTAATTATGAATTGCCAATTAGGACGAATTGCTTGTTGCCAACTACCCGTCACCCGTAATTGATAAATGGATTTGTTAGAGTACCAAGCTAAATCTTTATTTCGCCAGATGGCAATTCCGATTTTGCCGTCGCAGCGGATTGACAATCCCGCCGACCTCAAAGGATTGAAAATTCCTTACCCCGTTGTACTCAAATCGCAAGTGCGGGCTGGGGGACGGGGCAGGGCGGGCGGTATCAAGTTTGTGGAAAATACGATCGATGCAGTAGCAGCGGCTCAAACAATTTTTAATTTGCCGATCGAGGATGAATATCCCCAAGTTCTACTGGCAGAAGCAAAGTACAACGCTGACCAAGAATTGTACTTAGCGGTACTCCTAGACCCGGTAGCCCGCCGCCCGGTGCTTCTGGGATCGAGACAAGGAGGTATGGATGTCGAAGGGTCGATCGAGCAAATGCAGCAAGTTGCCGTAGATCAAGAATTTTCCCCATTCTACGCGAGGCGTCTGGCGCTGAAAATGGGATTGCAGGGAGACTTGATTCAATCGGTGAGCACCATTGTCGAAAAAATGTACCGGCTGTTTGTCGAAAAAGATTTAGACCTAGTAGAAATCAATCCTCTCGGCATCAGTCCGACGGGAGAGGTAATGGCTTTAGATGGTAAAGTCACCGCCAACGACGATGCCTTGGGGCGGCATCCAGATTTGGCAACACTATCGGGAAAGAGGCAAAGCAGCGGGTTGGCACGGGAAAGAAGAAGTCCCCATGCCTCTGGCGATCGCTCCCATTCCCAGTCCAAGGTTCAGCAGTCGCCGGAGTTTGACCCCAAATCTAAATCCCCAATCTCGAATTCCGAATCCTTGCAATTAATCGAACTAGACGGGAATATCGCGATTTTGTGCAACGGAGTGGGCCTGACAATGGCAACTCTAGATGCTGTAACCCACCAAGGAGGAAAACCAGCTAATTTTGTGAATATTGGTTCCCTAGACCGCTACTATGCAGCAAATGCCCTGCGCGATCGCGTGGAGTTGGGTCTTGAGTTAGTCGCTCAGGATAAAAGCGTTAAGGTGATACTTGTAAATATTTTGGGCAGCGCCTCCAAAACCGAGGAAATAATCGCTGCAGTAGCCGGCTATTTGGAACGGAAAGCTCGCGCTAACCGCCACATCCAAGTTGTGCTCCGGCTGGTAGAGATCGATGCTGATGCTGTTAAAAAGCGTTTGGGACAGTTGCCTGTGCAGCTAGCTAGCACTTTGGATGAGGCCGCGGCCGCTTCTGTATCCTCCGTCAAGTAGCGGCAGTCGATCGGCAAAAAATGAGATTTCTGTACAGATGAAGGCCTTCTGCTTTTTACAGATCGAGTGTCAAGTGGGAAAAAATGAATTTAACTCCTGAAAGCAAAGTCCTAGTACAGGGCATTACAGAATCTCCCGCGTCCACCCGCGCCGCCCTGATGATGAAAGCATACGGCACGAATGTAGTCGCCGGTGTCAGTCCCGGTCGGGGGGGGCTGGAAGTGGAGGGAATTCCGATTTTTGATTTGGTAGAACAAGCAGTGGCGGCAGTGGGTCACGTTGACACTGCGGTAATTTTGGTAGACGCTTACTCGGTGCTGGATGCTGCTTTAGAAGCGATCGCCGGAGGAATTCGGCAAATCGCGATCGTTACTGGGGGAGTGCCTCCTCTGGATATGGTGCACTTAGTCAGAAAAGCAGAAGCCACCGAAACTTTGGTAATCGGGCCCAACAGTCCGGGGATTATTGTGCCCGACAAACTGCTGCTGGGAACTCACCCCAAGGAATTTTACACTCCCGGCCCGGTGGGAGTGATCAGCCGCAGCAGCACTTTGACTTACGAAGTTGCCCTAGAACTAACGGAGGCTGGGTTGGGACAGTCGATGGCGGTTTGTATTGGCTGCGACGCGATTGTCGGTTCTTCTTTTATGCAGTGGCTGCAACTTTTGGACGAAGACGACAGTACCGAAGCGATGGTTTTGGTAGGGGAAGTTGGCGGATGGAGTGAACAAGCTGCTGCTTCTTACATCGCTTCGGCCATCGACAAACCCGTGGTTGCTTATCTGGCCGGCCGCTACGCTCCCAAGGGGCCGTCTTTGGGCCACGCCGGCATCCTGATCAGTTCTCGGGCGGCTGCCCAGAAAGCCTTTGGAGTTTCGGCCCCAAACAAAATGGCTGCCTTTGAAGAGGCGGACATACCTGTGGCGGCTCGGCCTTCAGAGATTCCTAAGTTGCTCAAAAAATTGCTAAAGAAAAATTGATTGCTTTGGGAGTTTTCACAAAAGTCCTAACCCTCTTGGGGTTGGGATAAGGGTTAGGCCGGGGCGGGTTTGGTCTCAAAAGTGTCTGCAGAATGCCACAACAGCCGCTTCAACCCGCCTTTAGGACACCTTTATGATTTTTTTACCAAAGCCCTCTGACCGGCGTCACAGGCTGCGGTGCGGGTGCTGGCAAGGGGGCGGCGCGGCGCGGCGCTGGAGGCGGAGTTGTTGGCTGCACGCTGCGGCGAGGTTCGATCGGACTTTCGGTGGGATTTGTTTCAGTTGTGCGAGTTGTCGATCTCGTCACATCTTGAAGCAGGCTTCGCAGAGTTCCGGCTATACTCTGAACTTTCCCAACAGCGGTGCGAAGGCTGGCAACATCTACGTAAACCTCGTTGAGAGGATACTTTTTCAGGATTTCCAGCAGCGATACTTTACCGTCATCCCCGGATGCCAGGATCACCGCTGCCCGCAGAGCTTTTCCGCTTTCTGTGCGGCGCTGAGTCCGAATTGCTTGACCGATGTCGTCAGTGATTTTTTCTCCCGGGGTGCTGTAAACTACCCTCGCCAGATTAGCAGGCTTTAAACCAATTTCTAAACCCATGAACCCCCGCAGCATTTGCGCGTCCATTTTGGAGAACCGGATAATTTGTTGGAGGGTTGGCGTAGTCGTGCCGTTTTTAGCAAAGTCTTCTAAGTCGCTGATATTGATGGCTTGTCTGATCGGGCCAAAGGTGAGGACAACTTTTTCGGCCCCTAATGCTCTACTGCTGCTAGATAATATGCTCCCGCTTGATCCTAAAAGTAGGGCAATGCCGATCGATACAAATTTTGTTAATTTCATATTCACCGCTACATTAAAATTATTTTTTCGAGATTTGTACATTTTTGTACATTATAGATGCAGCAGTTATATTCTACAAGGTCGCCCGTGTAATTTGTGTCCGCGTCACACCTACAATCTAAACCGAGACTTTTTCTCGATCTTGACTTTAAAAATAAGTAACCACATCTGCCGAAATCTTTTCGCTTCTATTCCTTCTGTCTTCTACCTTCTACATCTCCAGCCTTCTATATCAGAGTGTCTTCCGCCTTCAACATAAGTGCCTTATAAAAATTATAGGAACTGCCCTCACGGGAGGACGTTTTTAATTGCACAAACATAAGGGGTCGATTTCTTCTTCTTTCTCTCTTAGGCAACTAAGTCCCTCTTCCTTCTTCCTTCCTTCTTCCCTCTCCCCTCTTCCCTCTTTTTACCCTGAGCGAAGTCGAAGGGCCTTCTTCCCTCTTCCCTTTTCCTTCTTGCTTCTGCTATATGTTGAAAACCAAGCGCAAATCCAAGAAATCCAAACACAAGCACAGCGAAAAAACAACAGCGCTCAGCAAAAAAGAAGTAGCTGCACAAAAACGCAAAATTTCAGAAAAGCGCAATGAATTGGTGCAGGCGATCGCCATAAGCTGCTTAGTCAGCGTTGCTCTGAGCATTCCCCTGTTTTTCGTAGCCGGCCCTAAGATTGCTATTGCAGGAGGCGCCGCCGCAGCCATCTTGCTGCTTTCCTACAAATACCCCCGTCAAGCTTTGTGGACTTTTCTAATTTACCTGCCTTTCAGTGGTACAATTACCTACGCAATTGGCGGCGGGAATGCTGCTTTTCAAGTAGCCAAAGATGCTTTCTACATACCAGCTCTCATCGCCCTAATTCAAAGCTGCAAAAAGAAACAGTTGCCCCTGTTCATTCCCAAACAAATGCTTTCTACCTTCAGCATCCTGTTGATGATGGCAATGCTGACTTTAATTTTTGTCAACGGGGAGATGCAGCTCAACCCTAGGGCGGGCGACAAACCAATTCTGCAAGGAATTCTCGGATTAAAAGTATTGATAGGTTACATACCGCTGATTGCTTCTACCTATTATCTGCTCCGCACTAAGAAGGATTTGGTATTTTTTAGTCGAATGCACATCGTTTTGGCTATCGTTTGCTGCCTTCTCGGTTTGATTCAGTACCTGTTGCTGCAAAGTGGAAAGTGTGCAGGAACCAGAGGAATGACCGGAGCCGAATTATATAAAGCAACGCTGGAAGCTAGATGTTTTGTCGGCGGTTCTTTGGTGTTCAGTCCAGAAGTCAAGATGGTCCGCTTGCCGGGAACTTTTGTCGCGCCTTGGCAGTGGGCGTGGTTTTTAATTTCTAATGCTTTTTTAACCTTTGCCTCTGCTTTTTGCGATCCTTCATTCTGGTGGCGAGTTATCGGTTTATTTGGCATGGCATTAGTATTTGCCAATGCAGTTATTTCCGGTCAAAGAGCTGCTTTAGTTATGGTTCCCGTTGCTACAGCTATCCTGCTAGTTCTCACCGGTCAATTAGTTAATTTAAAACGATTTATTCCCGTCGGTGCAGGACTGGCGATTCTGCTGTTTGTCGGTGCAGCTATTAACCCGGGAATTGTCGAGCAGCGGTGGGAGAGCTTTGTTAGTCGCTGGAATGCTGCACCGCCCCAGCAGTTTCTCTTTAATCAGTTCGAGCAGAGCAACAATTTTATCATTGACAAACCTCTCGGTAGAGGTGTGGGACGAGCCACTAATTCAACGCGAATATTTGGTGCCACGCAGCTAATTGAAACTTTCCAACCTAAGTTGATATACGAACTCGGTTATCCGGGAATGATTAGTTTTCAGCTCATGCTTTTACACTTAGCTTTTCTAACTTTTAGAGCTTACAGATCTGTCAAGGACAAAAGTTTGCGGAGTTACGGAGCTAGTTTTTGGGTGTTTGTTGCATTTATTACGATCAATACTCAATACTATCCGCTGGATGTAGATCCAGTGTCCGTGTATTATTGGGTTTTAGCTGGGGCGATTTTAAAGTTGCCCAAAATTGATAAACAGGTGCAGGATGAAAAACACCAGGAAGTTGAGTCAAATGAATTGCAAGTTCACCAGCCATTAAAGGAGAAAAAAATTATTGCATCTTCCCCAATTTGAGAATAGTTTTGAGTGTTGAGTTTGGTGGATTCTTTCTTGTTCCCCACATTCCGCAGTTCTGGCTTTGATGACTAAGGATTTTCATACCTTCACTGTAGGAAAAATATCTGTGCCTACCT
>NZ_JAUBSD010000079.1:0-36756 GCF_036704575.1 Microcoleus sp. K5-D4 | reverse complement strand
GCCAATTCCTACTCCCACGCCGATTCCTACTCCCACGCCGATTCCTACTCCCACGCCGATTCCTACTCCCACGCCGATTCCTACTCCCACGCCAACACCGACTCCGACTTCGACAACAACTCCGACTTCGACAACAACTCCGACTTCGACAACAACTCCGACTTCGACAACAACTCCGACTCCAACAACAACTCCGACTTCGACAACAACTCCGACTTCGACAACAACTCCGACTTCGACAACAACTCCGACTTCGACAACAACTCCGACTCCGACTCCCACCCCAACTCCGACTCCAACGCCAACTCCGACTCCGACTCCCACCCCAACTCCAGATACTCCCGGTGTCATTATCATTCAACCACTTGGCAGTACCAACGTACTCGAAAGCTTGGGCAGCGATATATACAAAGTGCGACTAAATACTCAACCAACTGCTAATGTCACCGTCGCCATTACCCCTGAAACTCAAGTTACTGTCAGCCAACCTGCCCTTACTTTTACTCCCGCCAATTGGAATGTCGCTCAAACGGTAACGGTGACTGCTGTTGACGATGCAGTTGTTGAGGGCGATCGTGTCAGCCCAATTAGCCACGCCACTAGCAGCACAGACACATTGTATAATAATCTAGTCGCCTTTCTCACAGTCAATATCAGCGATAACGATAACTTAGGCGATATCAAAACCTTGTTGAAAAAGTCAGTAATCGGTTTGACAGACAAGGACGATCGCATCACAGGATCGGCATTAAACGACATGATCCACGCACGCCGCGGCAATGACTATCTTGATGGCAAAGCAGGGGATGACTTGCTTTACGGACAAAAAGGTGATGACGGTATTAGCGGTGGCGATGGCAATGACATTATTTTTGGCGGCCAAGGCATTGAATTTATTCAGGGTGACGGCGGCTTTGACTTGATTTACTCAGGTAAGGAAAGCGATCGCATTTACGGAGGCGATGGCGACGATATATTGTTTGGCGACGGGGGCAATGACTACTTATTTGGAGAAATGGGGGCCGACACTCTCACAGGCGGATTGGGTTTTGATGTGTTTGCGATCGCGATCGGCACGGGTTCAACAGACTTAGCCTCTGCTGATGTGATTACTGATTTTACCCTCAATCAAGACAAAATTGATTTAATTAGCCCCCTTGCTTTTAGCCAGTTAAATATTTATCAAGGAACAGGCGCTTTTGTTAGCGATACGTAAGGATTCAGGTCACTGAACTCCTTGCTGGGCAAAGACTTTAGATCTGGAGCTTGATGCTAAATAAATCTCTATTCTCAATAAAAGACCAAAAATGACAGTTTTTCGTCCTTTATTGACAATCAACCACGAAAGGCAAAAACCCTTATTTTGCCCTACAACCCTTGCCAGACAAGCGTTGGAGCCGCAAGTTTTTAGACCTGAATCCTTACAGCGATACTATAATTCAGTATCAGGTAACAGGGGAATATTTAGCTGTCTTGAAAGGAGTCACTGCCAGCAGTATAGTTCAAGCAGTAACTTTTTAGACTTCCTATGTTGTGGCACTTTAGCGCTTTAGCGCTACAACATACCTACCCGATTTTGATCGCCTAGTTTGTAGGGTGTCTCAGCAGTCGATCGCACTTTTGCTGTGATTTTCAGGCATAGCAACCGCTTAATGTAAATTGTGTAGCCTGTCTTTGATTTTTGTGCGAGTCAACAATGCAGACTCACAGCGTTCCCAGTAAATTTTAGCCACGCGATCGCCCGGATTCTGACGCCAACATTCGGAAAACAGCCGCGCCGCTTCAAATAACTTCCCTTCCGAGTAAAGTGCCCTAGCTTCTGCAAACAATTCCAGCGTAGCTAACTTGGCCTGTTTAATTTCTGGCGGATCTGCATCAAACACCTCATAAATCGTCACAGCTTCGGATTTGCCCTTGACTTTTACCGTATCGAGAGTGCGGATTGCGTACTGGGATGGATTTTTCAGGCGCGTATAAGTTGGCTGGGTAATTAATAGCGCCACCCCATAATTTTTCGTCAAACTTTCTACACGAGAAGCTAAATTCACCGCATCGCTGATTACCGTCCCGTCCATGCGATTTGGTCCTCCCACAGTTCCCAGCATCAAAGAACCCGTATTAATCCCAATCCCAATCTGAATCGGCGCACAGCCAGCGTTAGCGCAGTATTCATTGTATTCAGCGAGGCGGTGCAGCATAGCAATTCCCGCTTTCACCGCATTATCCGCTTCCCCACTAAACAGCGCCATAATCGCATCGCCAATATATTTGTCAATAAACCCCTTATTTTCATTAATGACGGGTTCCATGCGACTGAGATAAGAATTGATAAATTTGAAATTATCCTCCGGCGTCATAGTTTCCGAAAGCGTGGTGAAGTCGCGAATGTCGGAAAACAACACCGACATTTCTAACTGCACTTGGTCGCCCAATTCCACATCAATGATGCTTGATTTCTCTAAAAACTGGAGGAATTGATGGGGAATAAATCGCTCGTAAGCTTTGTTTAGTTGAGCCAGCCTGCTTTCATTTTTGCGTACTTCTGTATAAAGCTTAGAATTTTGAATCGAGATAGCTGCTTGTCCAGATAACACTTTTAATAGTTCCACTCTTTCAGGGGTAAAAGCACCCGCTGTTAGATTATTTTCTAAGTAAACAATACTAATGATTTGAGATTGGTTAATCAGCGGCACACATAAAATTGATTTGGGCTGATGCTTTCGGATGTGGGTGTCGTTGGTAAATTGTCCCGATCGCGCAGCATCATCTAGTACCACGCTTTCTTGAGTGCGACTCACATAATTGACAATTGCGGAGGAAAGTTCTTGACAGGTTTCAACGGGGATTGACTGCAACACGGTGACGAGTTCGTCATCGATTTTCCCTTCAGCTTCAATGAACAGTTGTCCCTGGCTTAACAAAATCAGATAGCCTCGTTGCGCCCCTGCATTTTCCATCAAAATTTTCATCAAGCTAGACAGTAGCTTATCTAGCATAATTTCTCCAGAAATCGCCTGAGAAGCCTTCATGACTGCGGCGATATCTAGGTGATTCCCCGAACCAGTCGTTGTCATTGCTACGGTAGTTTGGGTGTTGTTCCTTCCCGGTTGAGTTACCGCCAATAAGTGAGGATATCGCGTTTCTAAATCCGTTACCTTAGCAGTAGCTCCCCATTCAACATAACAATAATACGCATCAAATATGTAGGCTTGAGCAACTTTTGTTTTGCCCCATTCCGAGTAGAATTTGGCTGCTAGTTCGTTTGCCAGCGCTTCGTCATTAACATATTCGTTTTCTTGGGCTCCTGAAATGGCGCGATCGTACATTTCAATCGCCTCGGCTTTATTGCCCAACACCCGTTGCCGTTCTGCTTCCACTAAATACCATTTATGCAGATAATTCATCGGAGCATTTTGCGCCCACTGTTGCAGCGTGCTTTGATGGGTTTCCACTAAGGCAATAATGTCAGTTTGCTCAATGGCTGGCTGTGTGGGAAAAAGTGCCAGGTGCGTCAGGGCGGCATAAAAATGAAAAATTGGAACAAAAGCTGATCCCGATACTCCCATCAAATACTGTTTGACTTGGGTAATGTGGTCTAGGGCAGCCGTGTAATTGCCATAGCAGTAAGCAAGCAGCAGTTTGAAGATACAGGCACAGGCGATCGCCGTAAATTCATTATCCTGATAGTGCTTGGGAATCATCACCGTTTCATCGTAGGCCTCGCCTATTAACAAATCCGGCCGAGTATGGGTTTCCCTCAAGTTTTGCACCGTCTGCTGAATCATATCCAAATAAACCCGCGCAGAATATTGTTTCAACTGCGCCATTACCGCCCTATAACTTGCTATTTCTGGTTCCCAAGTGTCTAGTTCTACACCAGCGAATAAATGAGTATAAAAGCAAATATATATGTTGTAGCCAGCGTCTACAAAGTCGCCTGTTTCCATACCAAACCTATAGCCATCTTTCAGCGTCGGTATCGTTGCCAAAAGAGATTCTTGGCGATGCTGAATCCAGCCACCAAACAAAAGTAGAACTGTGGACTTGAATTCGGGCACATTCAACCTATCCAGCAATGAAAGTGCCAATTGCCCAAAGCCATAGCCAGTTTCCACCTCTTGTAAAAAGGCACATAACACCATCCCGTGCATCGCATAACCCACCGTCGATGCGGGCGCATTCCCAAAGGAGAGTGATAAACTCACCATCGTGGAGCTCAGCAGGGGCAGCAAACCGGGCATTCCCTGGAAAATGGGTGGAAACAACATACCAGACAGTTGCATAGCTGCCTGATTCTGTGGATTTGTCATCACAGGTAGGTCAACCAATTCCTCAATCTTTCTGCCGCCGAGGAGGGCGGCAAGGGCTTGTAGCGCTTTGCCAATCTTGGCTTCATCAGGTTCGGCAGGAAGTTCAATCCCCAATTGTAAGAGTGCCTCTCTTGCTACTGCGATCGTTTCTAACACCTTGCTCTGGGCTGTCTGAGCGGCAATTTTAATTTCGTAAATTTTAACTCGATCTAAAATTGTTTGGGCTTCTTGCAAAACCAGTGCTGCCATCTGTTCCATACCATCAAAGTCACCATTCAAATAGGCAGCTTCAGCGGCAGCAACATATAGATTTAGTGTCAATTCATATTGAGTTTGCCAGCATTGAGGTGTCAGTAGCTCAATTCCCGTTTGTAGATAGATATTTGCCGCAGCGTAGGCGGTAGAATTTCTAGCCTTACGTCCAGCTTCTAAGTTGAGTTGGGCTAAGGCTGAGCGTTCACTTAATTGATGGATTAACTCAATTCCTTGATTTAAATGCCCGACAATATCAAAGATTTTTTCTTCTATTTCTATCTCGGAAGAACTTTGTAGCAGTAACTGTCCGATTTTTAGATGAGTGGCTTGTTTTTGGTCGTCTGGGATTAGGGAATAAGCCGCTTGCTGGACGCGATCGTGCAGGAACTTATAAGTGGGATTAGCAACAGACTGATTCGGGGATTGAGCATCTGCTTGAATGAAGTTATAGCCTTCTGAAATCACTAAAATGAGTCCTTCTTGCAAGGCTTTCCACAGCGCTGATGCCGTTTCTTCTGGTAATTCTTCGCTGACTATTGCCACTGTCTCTAAATCAAACTGCGCCCCAATGCACGCGGCAAGTTTGAGAACATCCTGAGTTTCGGCAGGCAACTTCTGCAATTGCGCCGCCATAAACTCCACCACATCCGAGGCGTCGGCAAATTTAACTTGATTAATATCGCACTGCCATCCCCCTTTACTGGCCCCCTTACTCAGAGGCGATTGAGGGGGGTTAAAAATAATTTGACCATCTTCATGCAACGCCTTGAGGAATTGAGTCGAGAAAAACGGATTACCTTGGGTTTTTTGATAAACCAATTCTGTCAAAGGTTGAGCAAAAGATAAATCGCAAATCAGCGTATCTGCTACCAACTGATTGAGATCTGCTAAACTCAACGGTTGCAGGGTAATCGTATTCACCACTGCCCCAGACTTCACAATCTCATCCACAGTCAACATAAACGGATGAGCCGGTGATACCTCATTATCCCGATAAGCACCCAATACTAACAGATGCCCCGTATCTTCCATCAATAGTTGTAATAACTTCAAAGATGCTGAATCTGCCCACTGCAAATCGTCCAGAAACATCACCAAGGGATGTTCTGCTTGGGTAAATACTTGCACAAATTTCTGCATCAGCAGATTGAAGCGATTTTGTGCTGCACTCCCCGACAATTCTAGTGCAGGAATTTGAGGGCCAATGATGTGTTCTAATTCAGGAATTACGTCAATCAACACTTGCCCGCTCTCGCCTACTGCGGTGAGAATCAGGGTTTTCCATCTGTGTAACTGAGCGTCACTTTCTGATAACAATTGTCCCATCAGTTCCCGAAATGCTTGCACAAATGCACTGAAGGGGATATTGCGCTGGAATTGGTCGTATTTGCCTTTGATAAAATAGCCACGCTGTCGGGCGATCGGCTTGTGGACTTCGTTTACTACTGCGGTTTTACCAATCCCGGAAAAGCCAGCTACTAACATCATTTCGGCACTAGCATTACGAACTCTTTCAAAGGCCGCTAATAGATGAGCAACTTCTGTTTCTCTGCCGTATAAGTTTTCGGGAATCAGGAAATGATCTGTAAGATCCAGCGTTCCTAAGTCAAATTCTTCTATGCTATCGGTTTCTTGTAATTGAACCAGACACCTTTCTAAATCCTGCTTGAGTCCCAATGCAGTTTGATAGCGATTTTCCGCATTTTTTGCCATCAGCTTGCTGACAATTTGGGAGACAATTAGGGGAATTTCTGGCTTGATTTCGTGCGCGGGAACTGGTTGTCTGGCAATGTGGCAGTGAACTAGCTCTAAAGCGTCTTCTGTCTCAAAAGGCAGTTTTCCTGTCAGCAATTCGTAGAAAGTGACGCCGAGGGAGTAAAAGTCAGTGCGGTAATCGATAGAGCGATTCATCCTACCAGTTTGTTCCGGGGAGATGTAAGCGAGGGTTCCTTCTAAAACGTTGGGATTTTTCAGGGTTGGCATTTCTCGCGTTAGCTGAGTGGAAATGCCAAAGTCGATAATTTTAAGCTGTCCCGTTTCCGGGTTGTAAACAATATTTGAGGGGTTAATATCTTTGTGGATGATTTTGGCCCTGTGAATTTGCCCTAAAGTTTCAGTGGCTGCGATCGCCAGGAGAAGAAACTCCTTGAGGCTAAACTTTCGCTGCTGCATCCATATTTTTAAGGATTCCCCGCCAAAGTCCTCCACAAAAATCACGAGGCTATTTTGGTATTTTTGCAAGTCATAAACTTGCACGACTCCCGCCTCTTTCAGCTCTCGCGTGATACGGTATTCGGTGCGGTAGCGTAGCAATTCTTGAGGTGTGGGGTAGCTTTCTTTGAGCAGTTTGAGGATGAGTGGTTGGTGATCCGCTTCCCGGATGGCGCGGTAAACCAGAGAGTTGGCACTTTCATAGAGAAGTGTCTGGACGGCAATGCCTGGAATGGAGAGCATATTTATTTTTTTAATAAAAATTAAAGCGAAGTCAAAACGCACCGGGTTCGTTGTGTCGAGAATAGCGCTTTAAAAAGGAACAAATTATGTTTTTATAACACACTCCTAGTTTTTCGGCAGCGAAGTGGCTTTCAGATGGTCTGGCAGAGTAAGGGTAAGGAGTTATGATGCGACGTATCTAAGCCTTGTTAATTCTCAACTCCATGAATTGTCCCCGTTTCGGTTCTCCAAACATCGTTAAAAATTGTCCCACCTCCCGCGCTAAGCAAAACTTTAAATGTATATAGTGTTATAGGCAGTTTCTTTAAAACCGCAAACATCAAAGGATTTGAGAGATTAGCTTTTATTAGAAAAAGTATCTTGAGTCGCGATTATCAAAGTCACGAGGGTGTCCCCCCGCTGGTTCCAATACTATTTGTTTTTCAACAATTAGCATCAGTCCCCCGGAAATTTCAAGTAAAGTCAAAAAAACCAGCCAAGCTAACGATCCAACATGATGAAATGTAGTCGTTTGTAGGCAATAAGGGGAACAAGCAGTGGAAAGACCTGCCAATTGATGCCTTAACCAAAGAAATTCTAGCGGTTTATAGCAATCCTACATGAGTCGTAAATTTTTTACCCCACCCCACCCAGCCCTCCCCTTACTAAGGGGAGGGAGGAAGAAATTCACCAATGATTTAGGGTGGCTATATATAGGAAGTCTAGTTGAAAGGGGTGCTAAAGGTTTGTCGGATTCCCTCCCAGTAGTTGACAGACAATGTGCCGTCTATTATACAGATTTTTGAGTCGCATATAAAAAAGTTTTGCCTCGCCAGCGACACAAATCTGTCGGGAAAGATACGGGCAAAACTTCTGATCTCTAAAGATGCAAGAACTCCCTGATGTACAGGATATCTCGCTATTTTTGTAAGAAAGAGTGTTTCCTAATCTAAAAAGCTCTCCAATCGTGTGGGAGCCTTGTGGTATTTTATTCATCATTACAACGCTTCTTTATCCCTAAAAGGATTAAGAATTTTTCGTTGCTATGCAGGACTACCAGACTTTGTTCTCATGATTTTGGACAGTCATTTATCTACTTCTGCTTACCCTTCCCCGCTACAAACTCCCGCAGCCGCAACAAACTAGCCGTTTGTCCCAAATTCAGCGGCAGCAGCGACACTCCCTCCAACCGAGACTGCACCCAACCATCGCCCCAATACCACTCGTGAAATCCGTCAATTCCTTGACTCAATAACAGCCGCAGACAATTGTGCTCAACAATATCAACGTGATGCTGAACTGCCACGGGGCCCAGCCAACTTGTAAAGGTCAAACCTTGAGCAAATTCTTCCGGCAAACCGCTAGACAACTGCTGCGGCCACAGCCACTGCTGCAATTGACTCGGACGCAACAAGCTGTCTCTAATCGCTGTTTCGGAAGCTTCAAGCTCAATCCGCAGGTTGCTTTGTTGAAAATTACCGAGCATAAGAATTTTAGATATAAGTGCAAGTAACTTTAATGTAACTTATTGGACTGGTTCTAACCTCTTAGGGGCGGGCAAGAAGCCCACCCCACAAGCAGAAAATTCATCTGTTGTGGAACAGGCCCGAAAGCTTGTTCAGCCTAGAAACCCACCCCACAAGCAGAAAATTCATCTGTTGTGGAACAGGCCCGAAAGCTTGTTCAGCCTAGAAGCCCACCCCACAAGCAGAAAATTCATCTGTTGTGGAACAGGCCCGAAAGCTTGTTCTTAGAAGTTCGATCGCACACCAGGGCACATCAGGGCACATTAACGCACATCCGCCTTCATCTGCCGTTAAAGATTTAAGATCTTCGATCGCACCTACTGCCCCAGACCCGATTTTCGTATCGAACTGTTAAGCTCTGTTTCATTTCATTGAAATCTCCCCTGCTTCACGCCACCGCATCCAAAGTCCGTGATACCATCACACCTGAGTAATGCCTATAGAAAAAAACTGGAGAGAAAAGCTTTGACACTAAGGGTTGCAGTAGTAGGTTCAGGCCCTGCGGGTTCTTCCGCCGCCGAAACATTGGTAAAAGCAGGCATCGAAACATACCTATTCGAGCGTAAATTAGACAACGCCAAACCCTGCGGTGGGGCGATTCCCCTGTGCATGGTCAGCGAATTTGACTTGCCGCAAAGTATTATTGACCGCCAAGTCAGAAAAATGAAAATGATCTCCCCCTCCAACGTCGAGGTGGACATCAATATTGAAAACGCACATGAATACATCGGTATGTGCCGCCGCGAAGTGCTCGATGGCTTCATGCGCGATCGCGCGGCGTCCTTGGGTGCAAAACTGATTAACGGCACCGTTCACAAGTTAGAAATTCCCGGCAACAATACAGACCCCTATACTCTCCACTATGCCGACCACTCCGACGGCAGCGCAATGGGAATTCAGAAAACTCTGAAGGTGGATTTAGTAATCGGGGCTGACGGCGCTAACTCCCGCGTAGCAAAGGCGATCGACGCTGGTGATTACAACTATGCGATCGCCTTCCAAGAGCGCATCCGCCTGCCAGAAGATAAAATGGCTTACTACGAAGACTTAGCCGAAATGTACGTCGGCGACGACGTATCTACCGACTTCTACGCTTGGGTGTTCCCCAAATACGACCACGTAGCCGTCGGTACCGGCACGATGAAAGTAAATCAAGCCAGCATCAAAAAGCTGCAAGCAGGAGTCCGCGCCCGCGCTGCCAAAAAACTGATGGGCGGTGAGATTATCAAAGTGGAAGCTCACCCCATCCCGGAACATCCGCGTCCCCGCCGGGTTGTCGGCCGAGTTGCTCTCGTAGGCGATGCAGCAGGTTACGTTACCAAGTCTTCCGGCGAAGGTATCTATTTTGCCGCCAAGTCTGGCCGGATGTGCGCCGAAACTATTGTGGAGATTTCCAATAAAGGCGCGCGCATTCCGACTGAAGAGGAAATTAAGATTTACCTGAAGCGGTGGGATAAAGCCTACGGCATTACTTACAAAGTTCTGGACATTTTGCAGCGCGTGTTTTACCGTTCCGACGCTACTCGCGAAGCTTTTGTGGAAATGTGTGCCGATCGCGATGTGCAGAAACTCACATTCGATAGCTACTTGTATAAGACAGTAGTACCGGCCAATCCTTTCATCCAGATGAAGATTACTGCCAAAACCATTGGTAGCTTGTTGCGCGGCAATGCTTTAGCGCCTTAATTCCTTACGGGTAAGCGCACTTTGTATAAAAAAAGCGGGCAGTCACAAAACTGCTCGCTTTTTTTTTGATCTAAGATAACGAACCGCGAAGGCGCAAAGGGCGCGAAGGAAGAGGAAGAAGAAGAAGAATTGTTAGTTCAAGTTCAACTGCACTAAGGTATCGGGGGCGAGGAAGTGGGAAATGTGATAAGCTCGCTCTTCTGTTTTTAAGCTGATACGCATTTAAATTGGGATTTTTGAAGCCTAGACTCCTTGCACCCTGGCTTTCAGGCAAAAAATTTAAATGCTGAACAGCTTAGCAGGATTTTTTCGTAGAGGTAGCGGGTAGCTCGATCGCCCAAACTTTCTGCTTGTCCTGCTTGACGCCGCAGCAAACCGAGAATAGCTTGCTCCGCAATTAAATCGTGCTCTAGCATTTGGCGGCAGGAATACACGCCGTCTGCTTCCGGCTCAAAACAGCACAGCTCGGCTAACTTGCTAAAGCTAGCTGCCGGTATGCCGCCCAACCCGTTTAACCGTTCGCCCAACTCGTGGACGCTATCTTGAGCTTCTCCGTAGCTTTCTTCAAAGAATTTGTGCAAGGAGTAAAATTCTGCCCCTTCCACCACAAAATGATGTTTTTGATATTGCAGGTATAGAGCCTGAAAACTGGCCAGCAGCGCGTTCATCCCTTCACAAATCGGTGCTGTGACTGAATGTTCCAGTAGAACTGGGTTTTCGGCTATGTGCCCAAACGGTCTCAATGCACTCTGAGTCTCAGCCATGTGTGTTCTCCTCTCAATAGGCAGTTTTGTTGCCAATAGAGTCAGTCTAGCACCGTAAATTTACCAGTCAAGCAGCGTCTGCCTCGATAGTAGAAGATTTTATAGAGTAGGAAATTTTTTTTGTAAACCTATTGAGAATTATTAGCAGTTGGGTTATGCTTGAACAAGATCCTCGTTCTGAACGCTTCCTGAAAGTGGGGCGAACCTTCTGAAGGCAGAAAGCAGAGGACAAAAGGCAGAATTTTTCAGGAAGGGCTTTCGATCATCTTTGATGTTCTGCTGAAATCTGGCTTTTAACTTCTACCCGCTACCATTCAGGGTAAAAATTAATGCAAATTATTACTGTTGTTAAAAAATGAATCCAGCAGATCCAGAATTAGAAGTTTGTGACATTGTGCAAGTAAGTTGGCTAGATAGGTGGCAAGTTTACAAACGCTTGCAAGAACTAGAAATTCCCTGCTGGTGTGCGGTTGACCAACCTTTGCGGGCAAAAGTCAATACTGTTAAACAAGCGGCTCAGTTAATGAGCGTGTTGAGGCAAGTCAGTGCCCCGAGGGGCGAACTGGTGCAGTGGCTGGAATACTGCTGGCAAAGGGGCTAAAGGTAGAACGAAGTTCGGCAACGAGCAATGTACAAGATGTAACGGATGTAACGGATTTAAAGGAGTCATAACAATGTATAAATCTGGCAAGCAAGTTTCCGAATTCAGTTTAGAGGGAGAAATCCTCGGCCTAATTATTGAAGATGGCTGCAAACTTAAATATTTGCGAATTAGCAATGCTCGGGGAGTAGAATATCTTGTTAAACTGTCCAAGGAATTGCGGTCATTTCTGTTACCTGTTTTGACGCCCGGTTTGAAAGTTGAAGTTGTAGGTGAGAAAGAAATCAACTTGAAAAACGGTAAAATAAAACTTAAAGCTCGCAGCCTCAAGCTGGCTCAGGGTAACAACGATCGATCGCACGAACACCTTGACTCCACCAATGGGCCTGTTGCGGTATTGACATCCGACGATCGCGCGATCGGCAAAAGCGAAGTCAGCTCTCCCACTGCGGCTCAAACGGTAAAAGCTCCGGCAAAAACCCAAACCAAAATATTAGTATGTCAAAAATCAGACTGCCTGAAGCGGGGCGCTGGAGGAGTCTGTAAAGCTTTAGAAAATGCTTTGAATGCGCGCGGTTTAGAAGACAAAGTGACAGTACAGGGAACCGGATGTCTCAAACAGTGTAAAGCGGGCCCAAATATAGTTGTGATGCCGGACAAAACTCGCTACAGCCGCATTGCACCGGCAGAAGTTCCAGCAATCATTGACAAACATTGTGCAGTTGTTAAAGCTTAGGCGATCGCCCGGATACCGCAACAGTGCGTTAGAGATCGGGAAAAATTATTTTAATAGGACTCTGGACGAAAAACTCACGTCTGTAGGGTGCTCATAGGCGCATCTTACGCCTGAATTCGAGTTCGGGTTGTAGTTCGATCGCGCCACTCGATTCAGAGGCGATTGTCCGAAAAAACAGAAAAAATGACAACAACTATCACTGAGGGGCTTCCTTCGGGAGAATATCTAAGGATAGACTGTATCTGAGACCCTGTGAGTATTGGGATAAAAAGCCATGTCAGAAGCTGATCTTCGAGCCCATCAGCACCAACCGTACCCTGCTGTTCCATCCGATACCGAACCATTGCAGTCAGATTTTGCTGCTGCTGGGGGTTTTGAGCCGATCGCCCCCGATGCGACAGACCCTCCCGCAACGGTTCCCCAACAGCCAGAAGAAGACTGGCAAACAGTAGATTTTCCCAACGCCATCAGCGTAGATGCAATTCCCACAACACCTGAAACAAAAAATTCGCCATCTCCGACACAGCCGACTGAGGCGGGCTCGCCCCCGATTTCAGAGAATCTAAAAAATATGCTTGGGAATGCCGAACAGGCCAAGGGCAAAGGATCAACCCCAGTCACCCTCATGCAAGCGCTGCACGAATGCAACCGCGACCTTTTGCAGCGCATCGCCCAGCTAGAAACAGCTCTTGAAGAGTCCCAAAAAACCTTGCAGAATCGCGAAGCTTTGCTAGAACAGCGAACTGCAGAACTCGAAAATACTCAAGAACAATTGACGCGGCTGTTTGGCAAAGTGGAAGTTTCCCATCAAACCCTCCAAAGTCAAGAAATTTTAGTCGAAAGTTTAAGAAGTCAGTTGGCAACCAGCCAAGTCAGGCTAGCGACTGTTGAGCGAGAATGTGCGTCTACTGTGCAGCGCTACAACGAACAGTTACACCAGTTAGTAGCCACAGAAAATATTTGCAGGGAATTGCGAGCCCGCTTGCACCGCCAGCAGCGCCACACTCTGCAATTCAAAGCTGCCTTGGAAAGAAGTTTGGACAGGCCGCAGGTAAAGTCGCCGAGGACCGAGCCGCCTGACAATAATCTGGACACCGCCAGCGCACAATTAGAATCTTTGCTCGCGGCGGTCAAAAGCTCTCAGATGCCGGTGCCGCCAGCCTTCAACGCTTCCCCTGTCCAACCTTGGTCGGAACCAGAAGAGCTTCCAGAGGTAGCCGCTGCTGCCGAGGCGATCGAGCCTGAATCCCCACCCAATTTGGAACTCAACAAATTAGCCGAAGTATCCGGCATTCAATTGCAGAAGAGCGAAACCTACCAACCTGATGAACCGGCAACAGACTCGGCCGAACCGGTTGCGGAACCTGAACTGCCAATGGCTGAGCCTGAACCCGAAACTGCTACCAAAGTGGACGCCCAAGAATTGGCCAGGGCTTTTCAAATTTTGAACTCTGTTGAAACCTTTGGCATTCAAGAAGTGCGATCGAGTGTGGCAAAACCTACAGCAGTCGCCCAACCAGACTGGCTGAGCTTGATTGCCAGTCCGCTGCGGGCTTCTAAAAAACGCCGATCGCTAGCTGAAATTGAATTGCCGAGTTTTCGATAGCGCACAGAAGTTGCTAGTTTTGAGTCACAACTCAAAACTCAACACTCTTTTCTCCCCTTTCCCATGCCGTAGGTGAGAGCATAGCTGGTAGCCAACAGCCACAGCCAAACAGCCGGATATCGGGGTTCCAACCAAGGCTGTACCCTGCGAGCGAAGCTGGGAAGCCATCCGAACAGCAAACTGGCCACAGCCAGCAAAGTAAAATTCACGTAACTTCCCAGCCAGCGCCAAATATCCCTCAAGGTGACAAAATCTAAAATCCACAAGAGGAGAGAAGGGTTTTTTCCGGCTGCTTCGAGCGCCAGTCGATTGAAAGTTAGCCAGTCGATTCTGTCTTTAATAAAAGTTTCGGCTACGGTGAGTTTTTGTGCTGCCAAAATACCGAAAAAGGTATTGAGAATTGAATTAATTCTTTGAGGTGGCAAACTGCTGCCGGTAGGAACCATCATACCTTTAGAAAACAGCCAAGTTACGGAAACATTGCTCTGGTAGGCGCGAATTTGGTTTAAGTGATTTGCCGTCAACAAATTGTGCTTTAAAGCTGTATCCAAAAGGTCTGTTAAGCGGAAAAGATTGCGGACAAGAGAGCCGAAGCCTGTGAAAACGAGGGGAGATTGCAAGGATGCTGCGTCGCCGATCGAGACTAGGCGATCGATCGCCACGGAGCGATCGCTGCTGTTGCTGCTAAAATGCCCCGGAATATAACCAAAGGTCGGTTTTTTCCACACCAATTTATCAACATCGCAGCGGCGGTATTCCGGCAAAATTGCGAAAAAATCCTCGTACATTTCCAGCAAAGAACCGGGATTCTCGGGATGTACTTGGTGGTAGTGAAATAGATAAACTGTCAGTTCTGTGCCGGCGCCGGGAAACAACTCCCAGATGAGCTGGCGCCCGCGGGAAATGTCCCCGTGAGTGTATAGTACATCCCCGTACTCGGAATCCCACACTCCCGGCTCAAATCCTGCGTCGATGACTGCTCCCACTGTCGGACAAACGCTGTCAAAAGTCCGCCCTTCGTTCAATTGCCAAGCGATGGGAGAAGCCGAGCCCATTGCATCCACCAGCAGCCGTCCTAATGCAGTGCGATCGGCTTTTGTCGGCAAGTGGCGGCCTTGGACTACTACTTTTTCTGCTTCAACATCGGCTCTGAGAAAGTCAGTTTCGTCCCAGATTTCTCCACCAGCTTCTGTTAGCTTAACTCCCGCTAAATTCAGCAATTTTTCGCCGTCCAAAGCTACATTGAGTACCTTTGGTGTGTGCAGAACTGGCGCTTTAGCAACGGGCGGATTGTTAGCATCAAAAAACTTGTTGTAGCCATCTTTGTATTCTCTGGCAATCAAAGTTTCTATTTCTGCCGCAGTAAATAAACCCAAATCAATTAAGCTTTGAATTTCGTCCCGCGAAATATTCCACTCGCGATTCATTCGCCCGAAAGGCATTCGTTCAACTAGCAGCACCCGGTAGCCCAATCTCGCCATGACTGCGGCGTGAATCACTCCCAAGGCCCCGCCAATATAAATTAAGTCGTAAACAGTATCCCCAACATCCGACACCGAAACTGTACTTTTTACCTTCTTCTTAACATCCGTTACATCCGTTAAATCCGTTACAGAATCCGTTGCCGAACCCTCTTCCTTCAAAAACACTACTTGTTTTGGCTTTTGAGGATTGCGAGTGCTTTCGCGCCAACGTTGCTCCCACCAGTAGACGCGCTTGAGGTCGTATTCGCCTTGAGGCATTTTTTGGAAGTATTTGACGGTCAGGGGGTAATAGGGGGCAAGAGCCTCAAAAATTGACTGTTTGGAGAGGTCTATGACAGGAGGTTCTGGGTAGCGATCGGGAAACTTGTTTCTCACAGCAAGATTCAGATTTTCCAGGAACTTTTTTTCTCCCGCAGGCGCCTCTTCTAGACGAAAGACTTTTAAATAAGTGGTGCGCTGCAGTGACCAGACAAAGGTGGAAAGTTCTGTCGATCGCCAATTTTGGTTTCCTGAATTGGTGTCAGCCAAGGCGGGTTTTGGATTGGTCTTTTGAGTTCCAGACTTGAGAACCTCGGCTGCTGTTGCGGGTGAAAGCAGGCGAAAGCCGTCAGCAGTAATAATTTTTTCTCCGATTTCGGGATCGAATTCGTGCTGCAACCAAGTGCAGACGGCTGCTGTATCCGGTGTCGGGACTTCTAGATAAAGAATTTCTTGCATGATTAGGGTGTCAATTCTGAATAAATTAATAAAGATGGGGGAGTTGACAAGGGAGCAAAGTAGGCTATACTCCCGAATACTTATTTAGTTTTAAATAAGTTTACAATGTTCTCAGATTTTTAGGTTTTCGATCGCTCTTGCTCTCGGTGGGGGCGCAACGGCTGAATATCTACTCCTTTCGGTATGCACTCTTATGAATTATCCCATTCCTACGAATCCTCAAGAAATGATTGCTTTGCGACAGCAGCCGCTGAATGAAGAATTGGTGGCGTCGGCGATCGCGGGTGTGATTCAAATAGCTCGATCGCGATCTCAGTCTTTGGATGAGTTAAAGGCTGAGGTACTCGCCGACGACAATCTGCTCGATTTTGCTCAGAGGCTATGGCTGAGCGACATTGTGGCTCAAGCTTGGAACAATTTGCCTTAGACTAGACTGCGGCTAAAAGATCTATAGCCTTTCTCAAAAAGATGAGGTACCATAACAGCAGTGTGTAAACCAGTTAAAAATATTTGACGATGTAACTTGCCCGAAGGCAAACTAAGAGTGCTTTTCCTAATTCTTGATAATTAGTAGTCTTGATAGAACGGAGAATGATTTTAAGTTTTGACCACAGATTTTCAATTGGTGAAAAATCAGGTGAATAAGGTGATAAGTATATTAAGTTTACCCTTTTTTTTCAATCGCTTTTTTCACTTCTTCTCCCAAGTGAATGGGACAATTATCCATCACTACACAAACCGCTTTCCCTAGTTTTGGCACAATTTTTCTGACAATAAAAGATTCAAATGTAATTGCATCAGTTCCGCCTATTAGATTAACCGATGTCAAAATCTCATTAACTGACACTGGGGGGGTAACAACCAGCCTGAAACCCATACCTTTGTAAGGATTGAGCCAATCCGGTGCTCAAAAAAGATAGGAAGTATAATTGTTACACGCTTGCCTATCTCAAAAATAATGATACCAACATTCTACCTCATTCATTTAAAAAAACAACTAAGTTCAGCTCAATTTAAACTGATTGAAATCTTGCTACCCTTGATACAATCTGAAAAACAAGTGAGATTAGAACGGCTCTCCCGGGTATTTCCCTATCCAATTACAACAGAAAGTCGGCGTAGAAAACTACAAAGGTTTCTCGATTTGCCTCACTTAACTATCTCACTAATTTGGTTCCCATTAATTACTTATTGGTTGATTACTTATTGCCGTGTTGGTCAAACTTTATCAATTGCAATCGACCGCAGTCAATGGGGGCGCATTAATCTCTTTATGGTTAGCCTGATCTGGGAGCGAAGAGCAATTCCATTATACTGGTCACTGTTGCCCAAATTGGGAAACAGTAACTTCGAGTCACAAACAACCAATTTACAGCAAGTTTTACCATTATTTTCAGAATATAAAGTCATCGTTTTAGGAGACCGCGAATTTTGTTCGGTCGATTTGGCAAACTGGCTGAGGTAAAAGGGTGTATCTTTTTGTTTAAGACTGAAAAAGAATCATTGTGTCGAAACGGAACATTTAGTTTGGCAACGGTTAGATGAATTAGGAATAGTACTCTTAAACCTCTTGATATTTTCAAGGTAAAAGAGTGAGAAAAACTCAGCCTGCTACTGGATTTGATCTGGCTTGTAAGTGGAAAAGAAACTACGGGGGATGGAAGGTCGATGAAGCAGGGTTTATTCTCACAGATTTAGGGTCATTGCCGGCAGCTATCGATGCTTACAAGCAACGGATGGGCATTGAAGAAATGTTTCGAGATTGTAAAACAGGAGGCTACGATCTTGAAGGAACTAGCTTAAAAGGAGACCGACTTATCAACATGATTTTACTCATGACACTCGCCTACAGTTCGGGAATATTTCAAGGCACTGAAATGAGGAAAAAGCAGGTGCAAAAATATGTATCTCGTCGCAAAGAACCTAATAAAAGATATCGAAGACGGAGTACATTTGGTGTTGGTTTAGAGGGAGAAAAGTGGGTCAATTATCTAGAAAAATATTCTGACGAGGTAGAACAGTTAATGAAGTTAACTCCAAATAAACGGCGCTTTTATCAACAAGGTATGCGAGCCGCAACCCTTATACAGTCTATCTCGTAGACGTTTTGTCACCCCCCCAGCGCCAATACTAACCTTCTGTTGCGACTATTTTCGGAACTAATTAAATTGGGTAAACCAGTATTTTTCACGCTACCCAACACTGCTGCTACCTGGCCGTGGGGGCGCGAGCGAGTGATTTTAAAAGAGTCAGGCAAAGTGGCGATCGTTACGCTACCTTTTAACAAAGCTTGCAGTCCATCTATCGCATGGTCGGGCAATTTAGACAAGTTTGCCAGAGTGCGTTTCCGTACTTTTGAACCTTCGCGATAGGACTCGCGAAGTAATACGGCAGGGGGAGAGTTTCTGTTTGGAACACGTTCGATATATATGACTACAATTAGGCCACGTATCTGCCGAGGTAAATCGGAATAAATCCTTAAAATACATGGGTACGGCCTTAAGGGGCAAAAAGGCAATTGTTCCTTGTAGTGCAAAGGTTTGAGAGATTTGAACATCCCCTCTACGGGGGGAACTTCAGATTAAAAAGTTTTCACAATTGAACGGTTTCTCCCCTGCTCTTTAGCTTCGTATAATCCTTTATCAGCCGCAGCAACCAAGATTGAGGGGTCAGAGGTGTCCTGGGGAACTACACTGAAAACGCCCAGACTCAAGGTGACGTATTGATTAACAGCAGATTGAGCGTGGGCAATTTTAAGATTTAGCACTTCATGCCGTATCGCCTCAGCGACTTTTAGCGATCCTTCAGCTTTTGTATTAGGTAGAATTACAGCGAATTCTTCACCTCCGTAACGAGCCAATATATCTGCCGGACGCTTAATAGCACGACTAATCGCTTGAGCCACTTGCTGTAGACAGAAATCCCCGGCTAAATGACCATAAGTATCATTGTATTTTTTGAAATAATCAATGTCACCTAAAATCAAAGATAAGGGTAATTGCTCTCGTGCCATCCGTTGCCACTCTCTATTGAGAGATTCATTGAACTGACGACGATTAGCGACTCCTGTTAAGCTATCTAAAGAGGCGAGACGCTGTAGCTCGATATTAGCTTCAACCAAAGCAGATTCAGCTTGTTTACGATTCTTGATTTCCTGTTCAAGCAAGGCATTTTTCTCGGCGATTTTCTGTGCTTGCTTCTGAAGTTCGAGATACAGATTGCGGATAATTAGTTGGTTTTTAATGCGAGCTAAAACTTCGGCTGACTGAAATGGTTTAGTAATGTAATCTACCCCTCCAGCATCAAAGGCTTTTACTTTATCAAATACATCATCGAGAGCGCTGATAAAAATTACTGGAATCTCCGCTGTTTGTGGATGAGCTTTGAGCAACGAGGAAACTTCATAGCCATCCATTTCTGGCATCAAGATGTCAAGTAAAATCAGAGCGGGGGGAGAATTTTGGGCAACTTTTAAAGCCAGTTGACCGTTAATTGCCTTCCGGACTTGATATCCAGACCCGGTAAGGATAGCGGACAAAACTCGGAGGTTGTCTGGATGATCGTCAACGATGAGAATGTACCCAAAGGAAGCGGGTACTTGATGGTTATTCATTAAGATGCTCGGATTAAATCAAAGAGTATATCTAAGCGAAAGTTATTAATCAAATCTGTCAGGGTGTGTGCTAAACTTGCCTCGCTTTCGGGAATTTGGTCGATTAGCTGCAAAATTACCTCGTCGTTAGCACAAAGCACCTCGTGTCGGAACTGTGCTATCCACTCAGAAGGCATGACGTTTAGATCCTCTAGTGTTAAGTTTCTCGGTGTTGCTAGCTCAGGTGAGCTATCCGACAAATCCTCTTGATAAATATAACGGACTCCTAAGTGTTGAGCCATCTTGTCAAATAGCACCGACTCTAGAAAAGGCTTATGTATAAAGTCATCGCAGCCTGTTGTCATAATCTTGGCTCGATCTTCGTCAAAAGCACTAGCAGTTAAAGCAATAATTTTTGTTGCGTTGGTAGATGATGAGTTGGCAGGTAAGTTGTGATTCTCTCCAGCTACTGCACTTTGCTGTTCCAAAGCTTTTATTTCTCTAGTTGCTTCGTAGCCGTCCATGACGGGCATTCGCATATCCATCCAGATAAGGTGTGGTTTCCAAGTTGACCACAAAGCGATCGCTTCTTGACCGTTAACTGCTTCTCGCACTTCAAATCCTAACGGTTCGAGTATTCTTAAGAGCAACTGACGGTTCTCTTCGACATCCTCAACAACTAGAATGCGGTACACAGGTTGATTTGGCTCTAATCCAATAACTTCCTGGGTAATCGATAAACTCTTCTCATCAGATTCATCAACCTCGCTCGCGAGGATATCGAATGTGAAAATTGTTCCCTGACCGAGTTGGCTGCTGACTGCAATCTGTCCTCCCATCATCTCTACGAATTGTTGGCTGATAGGTAAGCCCAGCCCCGTTCCTTGCATCGATTTGCGGCCTGTTTCTGTTTGTACGAAGGGGTCGAATAAAGTTTTAATTTCATCGGGAGCAATGCCGGGACCAGTGTCTTCAATTTCAAACAGCAAATAAGTTTTGGAGCCAAGGTTTTGGAGGTCAGGTTTTTCTGATAGCCGACCCTTTTTCACTCGCAAGGCGATGTGACCGGAAGCAGTAAATTTAAGTGAATTTCCTAGCAAATTAATTAAAACTTGACGCAATTTATTCTCGTCAGTTTTTACGTATTGGGGAACATTTAATGCCCGTTCAAAGGTTAGCTGCAAGCCTTTTGAAATCGCTTTGAGTTTGAACATTTGTTCTATATCTTTCAGTAGCTGATACAGGTCAAAGCGACTTTCATTGAGCGTAGTTTGGCCTGCTTCAATTTTGGACAATGATAAAATATCGTTGATTAAATTAAGCAAATGTTCGCCACTACGGTTGATGATTTTTAGCTGTTCTTTTTGCTCAGAGGTAACGGAACTACCGCGAACCATCACCTGGCTAAAACCGAGAATGGCGTTGAGAGGAGTACGCAGTTCATGGCTCATGTTAGACAGGAAGCGGCTCTTAGCGATGGAAGCAGCTTGGGCGGCTTGGAGTGCTTTTTGCAAAGCTGCTTCTGCCTTTCTGCGTTCGCGAAGGGCTGCTTGCTGTTCGCTCACGTCTATGGCGTGACCTACGGCTCTAATTGCTCGTCCGTTGGTATCTCGCGAGATCGTGCCGTAATCTGACACGTAAACGTAGTGACCGTCTTGATGGCGAAGTCGGTATTCCAAAACGAAATAATTTTGAGTTTCATTGGCCAAGGCTTCGGATAGCTGCGGGGAAATTTTGGGGAAATCTTCTGGATGGACGTGTTCGTTCCACCACTCAACGTTCGCGTCGGCTTCTTCGGGGCGGTACCCAACAAGTTCAAATAGTCCCTGTGTCCGCAAAACGCTATTCTGATTGAAATCCCAGTCGTAGATAAATCCTTTTACTGCCGATGTTGCTAGCTGAAAACGCTCGTTGCTTTCTTGCAGCGCTTGCTCTATTTGCTTGCGATCGCTAATATCGAAGGCTAAACCCTGAAGCACTTGAGTCTGTCCGTCGGCGCTAAGAACGAGATTCGCTCGATCTCTGACCCAAACTGTTTTGCCATTACGAGTTACCATACGATATTCGACGCTCAATGGCTCTCCCGTAGAGATCGTGGTGCTTACGGCTTGCCAAACACGATCGCGATCTTCTGGATGGACGTAATCAGCCCAACTATTAAAAAAGCCAGCAGACCATTCTTCAGGAGGAACTTCCAGCAATTGTTGCAGTTGCGGGCTGATATAAGCTTCCTCAGTAGTTGCCTTGATAGGAGAAATATAAACGACTCCGGGAATTTGTTCGATTAAGGTGCGATATTTATACTCTGCCTGTTTGAGCTTTTCTTCTGCCAGTTTGCGCTCGGTAATATCTAAGATCACCCCATGCCAAACTTTAGAACCATCTTCGCGGCATTCGAGTTGGGCTTGGACGCGCAGCCATCTTTGTTTTCCAGAAGGAGTAATATTGCGCCATTCAGCGGTGAGATGTTCCAAGTTTTGAAGGGAACGAGTAATTGCCTCATCAAAACTGGGTCGGTCGTCGGGAGAAATTTGGTTTTCGAGGAAATTTCGATCTTTTAGGATCTGCTCCGGCTCGACTTCAAATAAATCTCGACAACCGGGACTGACATATTCAAACTGGGCCGAACCATCGGGGTAGTATCCAAAGGAATAAAGGGTTCCCGGAATGCTAGCCGTCAGGTGTTTGAGCCGACCTTCGCTGAGGCGCAGTGCTTCTTCTGCGCGTTTGCGATCGGTAATATCTTCAACAACGTAGGACAATCTCGGACGACCGTTGGGGCCAATTCCAATCGGGCAAACGCTGGCAGAGAGCCATTTTAGTTCGGTTGGAGTTTCGTGAGGATATTCAAAGCGCACAACAGCTTGAGCGTGTAAAGCTTCTTGGTAGCGCTCCATCCACTGCTGTATGTGTTCTGGTAACACTCCCATCTCGCTTGCGAAGCGATTTTTCGTCTGTTCTGGAGTCTTACCGAAGAACCGCGCTGCTAATAAGTTATCGGAAAGATGCCGAATGTCGTTATCATACAGCTCAACAATCCCCATCATCATCGAGCCACTGTCGAAGAAACTGCGAAGGGTTGATTCGCTCTGTCGCAGTGCTTCTTCTGCCTGTTTGCGATCGCTAATATCTTCGATAATGTACGACAATCTCGGACGACCCTCAGAGCCAATGGAAATCGGGCAAACGCTGGCAGAGAGCCACTTTTCTCCTTTATGAGTTTCGCGAGCGTATTCAAATCTGACTGGAGCTTGAATTTTTACAGCTTCCCAGTAGTTATCGAGCCAAAGTTGTAGGAGCGATCGCGATACTCCCGTTCGGCTAATGAATTGATTCTGCAACGCTTCTGGGGTGGTGGTGAATAACTGTGCTGTTGCTAAGTTAGCAGACAGATGCAAAATGTCATCTTCATACAGCTCTACAATCCCCATCATCATGACGCTGCTGTTGAAGAAAGCTCGCAGAGTAGACTCGCTCTGCTGCAACGCCGTTTCCATTTGTTTTAGTTCGGTGAGGTTACGCAAACTCACCACTAAACCTGAAATCGTGCCATCTGCCTCTAAATAAGGAGCGTAGGTAGCGCTGAGAAATTTCTCTTCAGCGTTTGGATATTTAAACCATAGTTCGTATTGAATGGTTTCCCCATTTAAGCATCGGTCGCCTCTTGGTTTGATGTAAGTTTCAAACAGCTCTTTACCCAAAACTTCACTAATAGTACGTCCGAGTATTTCTTCTTGAGAGCGGTGATGCCAATTCAGATATGCTTGGTTAACAATTTGATAGGTGTAGTTGCGATCGATTAAACAAATTGCATCAGTAGTAGTGGCAACAATCTTTTCGTATCGTCGCAGGTTTTCTTCAGCAATTTTGCGATCGGTAATATCTCGTCCGACCCCTTGAAACTCCAGCATCTGACCATCTGTGCCGAAAATTCCTCGGTTAACCCACTGCGTCCAACGCACCTCCTGTCCTTTGGCAATCACCCGATTTTCGATAATTACAAGTGGATTATCTACGGTAAGAGTTTTAACCAATCTGGCAACGAGTTCCCGGTCTTCCTCAAATACGGTAGGTTCGTAGCGGTGACCGACGAGTTCTTCCCGCGTTTTTCCATAAAATCGACAGAAAGCTTCGTTGACAAAGGTTAAGGTTCCATCAGGCAACGAGCGACCGATCAGTTCCGTTTGATCTTCAAGAATCGCGAGGTAACGCGCTTCGCTTTGTCGTAGTGCCTCTTCTGCCTGTTTGCGAGCAGTAATATCAGCGAACGAGCAAACAACTGCGTAGGGGAGGGGTTCGCCTGCGCGAATTAGAGGTCGGGAATTAATGGAAATCCAGGTAAAACTACCATCTGACTTGTGGACTCCCATCACCACGTTAGAGCAAGCTTTGCCCGTTTGCAGCGTCACCATTGCCGGGTGTTCCTCTCCTGGGAAGGGGGAACCGTCTTCGCGAACCGCTCGCCAAGCCGGATCGAGGGAAGTTCGTCCCATCATTTGCTTGCGAGACAAACCGAGAATTCGTTTGGCACTGCTATTACAAGTACGAATTGTCCCGTCAGTATCCTGCAAGACAATACCCTCTGCCATCGCTGCTATGACAGTACGATACCGTTCTTCACTTTCTTGCAGCGCAGCTTGCGTTCGCGCAGCGTGGCTTGCCGTTCGCTTGCGTTCGGTGATGTCGCGCACCAGACATACAACCTCATCAGCACTGCTTTTTACGATGCGCGTCTCGTAACTGTGGACACCATCAGGGGTTTCGAGGTCGTGTTCGTAAAGTTCTAGCGTTCCGGTTTCTGCTACTACCTGAAAACGGTCGAGAAAGTCGGTTTTAATTTGTTCGGGAAGGCAGGTGTCTTGTAGCTTTCTGCCAATTAGCGCTTCGCGCGGCACCTGTAAGAAGCTGTCATTTCCCGCCACATCTAAATAAGTTCCATCTACCCGGTGCCGCACCATCAAATCGGGTATTGCGCTCAAAAGCGCCTGCATTCGTTCTTCGCTTTGCCTGAGTGCGGCTTCCGTCCTCTTGAGTTCGGTAATATCTGTAGAAATACCGCACATGGCATAAACATCGCCGTCAGAGTTTTTTAAAGGAACTTTGGTCGCTAAAAAGTAATGAAGCTCTCCATGACGATCGAGTCCTACTTCTTCAAAGCGATGGACAAGGCCGCTGTTTGTGACGAGATCGCTATTTTCTTTGTAAGTTACAGCTAACTCTTCGGTAAAAAACTTGCGATCGTTCGCTCCAATAATTTCAGTTGCGCTACGCCCAAAAAGTTCCTCAGTTAAGCGATTGACATAGGTGTAGGTACCGTTCAAATCTTTGATATAAATACAAGCACCTGCATTATCTAAAATGGCTGATAGTTTTGTTTCGCTGCGTCGTAATTGGGTTTCTATGTGCTTGCGCTCCTCAATTTCCTGCTCTAATTGAGCATTGATTTGAGTCAGTGCAGCCGTACGTTCTTTTACCTCAGCTTCTAGAATTTGGTTGTAATTTTTTAAAAGTTGTTCTGCTTGTTTGCGCTCCGTAATATCGGTAAGGGTACCGATGTAACCGATAATGTTCCCATCGACATCTTTTTCCGCGATCGCTTGTGCCAATACCCAGATAATGCTGCCATCGCGTCGCTGCAAGCGCATTTCGCAGCAATAGGGAATGCCTTGTTGTATGAAACTATTCCAAGCAGTAATAACGCGATCGCGATCGTCTGGATATACTGATATTGCCCATCCCTCACCGACTAATTCTTCTAAAGAAAGCCCGACCATTTCTAAACAGCGTTCGTTGCCGTATAAGCAATAGCCTTGAGTATCGTTACGGAATATACCAACAGGGGCGGTTTTCGCCAAAATAGCAAAGCGCTGTTCGCTTTCCTGCAATGCTTTTTCTGCTTGTTTGCGTTCGGTGATGTCGGTAACAATTCCGGTGGCAAACCAGTAATCTTCAGATTTGTGCTTTTTAGCTAGCAAAGTGTTAGATAACCAGAGCAAATTGCCATTTTTATGGCGGAATCGATACTCTATAGTTATTTGCCGTCCGGCATACAAATCTTGCGTTGCTGGCAGAACGATTGTCTCAAGATCTTCGGCAGGAATTCTAGATAGCCATAAACTCGGATCGGCAGCAAATTCTTCTCCTTTGTAGCCAAGAATTTCCTCTCCATTAGGGGAGTAGTAGTTGTATTCCCAGACTTGATCGGGATGGATGTGGGCGGAGGAAATAAAGGCGGCTGTGTTGTCAAGCACATCTTTGAGTCTGTTTTCCGATGCTTTTAGGGCAGCTTGTGCTTGTTTGCGATCGCTAATTTCCTGTCGCAATTCTTTATTAGCTGTTGCGAGTAGGGCAGTGCGTTGTCTGACTCTAATTTCTAACTCGTCGCGAGCCTTTTCTAGAGCTGCTTCTGTAACTTTGAGTTCGGTGATATCGCGCGCAACTGCTAAAACCGACTGCACCGAGCCATCACCACCAAACTCAGGCACTACGCGAGAAGCGTAATAATTTAGCCCTGCACCCCCTGGAATTTCGTATTCAATACTTTGCTCGCAACCCGTTTCAAATACCTGTTCAATGGTTGTTTGCCAAAGATTAACTAACGCTTCGGGCGTACCGAATTCGTTAATAGTTTTACCGATAAACGTGGCAGGAGGAATTCCCGATTGCCGTTCAACTGGGGGGTTGATATAGAGATAGCGGCATTCCCGATCCAGTCGCATGATAATATCGGGCGCATTTTCTACTAGAGCACGGAACTCTTGTTCTCGCTGTTGCAGGGCAGCTTCTGCTTTTTTACGCTCGGTAATATCGAGCGCGACTCCGCCAACCAATACTTGCCCCGATGAACTGGGCAGCGGAAACTTGTAAACCAGAAACTCGCCAATACTGCCGTCCGCGAGGGGAGCCAGTTCAATGGCTTCGATCGTTTGATTGGTTTCTACAACTTTGCGAATATTTTTTAAATATTCCTGCCTAAACTCGGCCGGATAGATGTTGAGGTCTACTTTTCCAACTGAATAGTTGGTTGGCAAATTGAACATACGGGCATAGGTTTGGCTGAAATAAAGAATTTGCCCATCTCTATCCGTAATCCAAGCCGCAGCGGGGCTGTAATTCATAAATGCTTGGAAGCGGGCTTCACTTTCTTTTAAGGCTGTTTCTGCCTGTTTGCGATCGCTAATGTCGCGTAGAAAGACCGTAAAAACTTTTTCTCCTGCTAATTCCAGTTGAGAAATTGAAGCTTCAGCCGGAAATTCCGTGCCATCTTTACGGCGACCGACAATTTCGCCGCGCCTACCCATCTTCCTTGCTGTTTGGGCAGATTGAGCAAATTGTCCTACGTGCTGGCGATGATTTGCCCCAAAGCGTTCTGGCAAAAGTCGGTCGAGAGTCTGACCGAGCATTTCCTCGGAAGTATAGCCAAAAATCCGTTCCGCTCCCTGGTTGTACAGGGTAATGCGTTGGCTGGAGTCTACTGAGATAATGGCTTCGTCGGCAATATCTAGAACCCCAGAAAGACGGGCTTGAGAGGCTCGCAGCGCTTCTTCTGCGCGATAGCGATCGCTGATATCATGCGAACACGCAAAACTGTATTCTTTACCGTTAAATTCCAGATAATTCAGCGTTATTTCTACGGGAAGAACACTACCATCTTTTTTGGAATGTTGAGAAGCAAATGAAAGTGTTTTTTGCTCTTTAAGTTGTTGCCAATGCTGGGGCCATACCTCAATCGGAAAATTGGGATCTGCATCCCAGACGCGCATTGATAGCAACTCTTCGCGAGAATATCCTCTTTGCTCGCAGGCTGTTTGGTTTACCCGCAAAATTTTGGCATCGCGATCGACCCAGGCAAGGCCGAGAGAGGAGTGTTCGAGCGAAAAATCAGCCAGTTGCAGTTGTTCTTCTATTTGCTTGCGTTCAGTAATATCTTCAAATAGATAAAGCCGTCCGAAATAGCGATCGCTTTCATCGCGAATTTGGGTCGAAAAACGACGAATCGTGCGCCCATCGCTAAAAGGAATTTCATCTTCAATAACCGCTCGATTTTCTTCAGTTTGTAGCAGTTTGCACGATTCTACGAAAGCCGGAACATCCACAAGGGCAGGCAAACAGTCAGGAATGATATCGTTGTTTTTAAGTTGACCCTGCTGCATCTGTTCCTCTAGGTGTTCGATGCCCCAGATTTTGCAGAAGCGGTGATTGAAATAGAGAATGGCATCGCTACGGTTATCTACAACGAAAAAAGCGAGTGGCGAAGCATCGGTCATTGCTCGCAGCAACGTTTCTTTCCAACGCAGCTCTTCTTCAGCCCGCTTGCGTTCTGCTATATCGGTAGAAGAACCTACCAATCTCACTGGATTGCCACTGTCATCCCAGAGTGCCTGACCGCGATCGAGAATCCATTTATAAGTTCCGTCCTTACATAAAACGCGGTGTTCGGTTTCGTAAAAAGGAGTTTTTTTAGCAAAGTGATTTTGAATTGTTTCCATCACCCAGGCAAAATCGTCTGGATGAACTCGTTTAGCCCATTCATCTAAATGGTGGGAAATTTCGCGATCCTCGTAACCCAGTATTTCCTTCCATCGTGCTGAGAAAAAGACTTCATCCGTTCTAACATTCCAATCCCAAATTCCATCATTGTTACCCCGCAAGGCTAACTGCCAGCGTTCTTCACTTTCTCTTAAAGCGTTTTCAATCCGCTTGCGCTCCGTGATATCCATGCTGACACCGAGTAAGCGAGTTCGCGAATCGCGATCTACTAAAGGCGTTAAGGTAGTGAGAAAGCAACAAATCTGTTCTCCAAAAGGCAGATTTTCCTCATAAGAGATTGTTTTACCTTGCTGCAAACAGTCATGGTAATGCGCCCGAATCGTGGCAGATGTCTGCGAGTCCCACAGTTCATCCAACCGTTTGCCAATCCAATTCTCAGCTAAAGTCCCAGTTGAAGATTCAATGGCTCGATTCATCCTGACAACTTGAAATTCGCCATCCTCAAGCTGTTCCACCACCCAAAGGCTATCCGTGACCGAGTTATAAATGTTGCTTAAAAACTGCTCTCGCTCTTGAAGTGCTGCTTGTGCAATTTTGCGCTCTCCAATCTCGCGTTCTAATTCTCGGTTAGCTGCCTCCATCTCTGCGGGACTCCGGAGCGCTAATGCTTGTGGCACTAATGGCACCAGCTCTATCGCTGTTAATACTGAAACGAACGCGGTTATGGCTTTAAGGCAACCACTCAGCCAATAAGTGGGATGCCATAGCGTCCAAATCTCCATCAAGTGAGTGGTACCACAAGCGACGATGAAGGCGCTAAATAGCAGAAATATCCAGGAGTAGGGTAAATCTCGTCGCTTACGAACAAAATATAGCAGCGTTATCGGGATTGAATAATAAGCCAGGGCAATCAGCAAGTCGGAAACAATATGAAGCCCCACTAGCCCTGGTTTCCAGAGATAGCAATGCCCGTGGGGGATAAACGGTGCTATAGCAAAAAGGTTTTTCCAAAGTTCCAGCATTTTCTTCTAACTGCAATAACGACTTTTGCGATTGCCCAGGGAGGGTGACAACCCGCCTGAAATCTTTATGGAGTAAAGATTTTGCCCACTTATACCAATTTAATATGAAGCTGCATAGAATAGGGCTTCAAGAATAAACTTGTAAGATAACAACGAACTAATTTGCGAGCGGGGTGATTTTTTCAAGAACTTGTTTCAATCGCTCTCGTAATTGCTCAAGTGTTGTAAAAACCTCTCCAACAAGTTCCTGTTTTTAACCACCATAATAATTGTATTCGTTCTTTCTGACTCGCTGTACGAGTATTTTTTAGTTGTTTTTCTAAAAGTTCAGCACTTTCTTCAATTTAGATTTTTAAAATACGAGCCATAAAACGCACCATAAACGCCATCTTTCTATTATATGCAACTTCACATATAATTGGTATTATGCTAAAAAAGATAGGCAGCCGAATTGTTACAAGCTAGCCTACCCAAAAAAAAATGTTACCCACATTCTACCAAACCCACCTACAAAAACAAGTAACGCACACCCAGTTGAGGTTGCTCACAATATTATTGGATCTTATACAATCGGAAAAACAAGTGAGGCTGGAACGGCTCGCACGGGTATTTCCCTATCCAATTACTACTGAAAGTCTTGCCAAGCAAACTGCAAAGATTTCTTGACATACCTCAATTAACGATCGCACTCCAGAAGGTTTCTCTTAATCAAAGAATGTTTTTAAATTGGCTAGCCTTAAACCTGACAATCGGTAAAAAAAACTGGGGATTTTTTTTGACTCAAAACATCCCATCAAGCATTTCGGTAACGTCCTGTTGGTCGCGCCCCCGGTTGTCGTCATAGATCATGAGTGTATTTAAATTCCTGTGCCTGCTGAGTTTCTGAACTTTCCGTACATCCCCGTCTGTTGCGTCCAGTGCCCTAGCGAACTGCGGTTGAGTGTCGGAGAATTATTTGGGTGGCTGCGGAAATAACTTTCGGAAGGAAGAAGGAAGAAGGAAGAGAGTTATTTTGACAGGGATACACGAATTAAATGCTGTCAACAGTCAACAGTCAACGGACTAACGCAACTCTACTTCTCGCTTGACTTCTGCCAAAACTCGATCGCCCCGCGTCAATCGGTATTCGGCCCGCCAAACTCCGGGAGTCAGAGGAGAATTTGTACTGTTTCTTTTGCCGACATAACCCAACCAAGTGCGGCTGGGGGCTTTAATTTCATTGGTCTGATCGGCAATGGTTGTGCCGTTGGGGGCAAATAATTTGTATTGTTCGCGATCGCCCTTGAGCACTCCGTAACTTTGCACCCAAAACAACAAAGCTGGACTGTTTGCAGGGAGTTGAGTCTCGGAAAATTGTCCTTCCCAGACAGCGTTGATATCGGGTGGCTTATTGGCAAAACCGGCCCTAATTAAACCTGTGGAAATATAGTCTAGAGGCTTGTCCCAAATAGGATTGCGGGCGATGTTGCAGCCTGCCTTTGCGTCGGGGCCGACAAACGGATCTACAGGTTTGCCTTGATAGCGAAAAGTTACGTGTACGTGGGGGAAAGAGGCCATCCCAGAGTTCCCCACCATGCCCAAAACTGTGCCTTTTTGTACCTGCGTACCCGGTTTGACGGCAACGCTGCCTTTGCGGAGGTGGCAGTATTGGGCTTCCCAACCACCGCCGTGGTCGATTACCATGCCGTTGCCGCATTCTGTGCCTGCGATGCTGGCTTTGTCTGTATCGTTTTGTAAACGCCGATCGACTACACCATCTCGCGATCGCAAAACTTTGCCGGCAGCGGAGGCAATAACTGGAACTCCTTTTGCCATTGCTTTGGCGTCGGGAATGGCAAAGTCTGTGCCGTCGTGCCCGTCGTAGGTTTGGCGCCCGCAGCCAAAATCGACTGCTGTGGGGCCGGGTTCTCGATCGAAATACAGCAATACAAAACAGTCTTTTCCTAGGGTACAGTCGATCGGCTGACCGAATTGCGGGTTGTTCGGCTTTTGGGCGACTGCGGTCGAGACGAGACGCTGGGCGATCGTGTTTGCTTCGGCGATCGGCGCATTGACTCCTGTTTTGTTATCACAGCTAGAAAGACTTGTCAACCCCAAGGTCAACAAAATTGCAGAAATGTATTTTGTGGAGAGTATAGTCATTCGCCGATTGGATGTAAAAGCTGAGGTGGGTAGTGAAAAATCAATTAATCATTCAGAATATAGTTGCTCAAGAATCTTGACGATTGGTAAGGCGTTTTCGTTTCCGATAGTTGTGGTATTATTTTGAGTTGGAAATTTTAAAATTTTAATTAATTCAAGAATGGGTTCTAAAATTCGATCGCTAATTTCGATAATTCGGCTGGCCGGGCTTGCTGTTGCTGCTTTGGCGATGTGGGGATTTGCCACCATTGCCGAAGAGGTGTTGGAAAAAGAAAGTTACGCTTTCGATACCTCTATTTTACTAGCTCTGAGGCAATTGCACACTCCGCTGCGCGATCAAATAATGCTGGGCTTTACCTTTTTGGGCGAACCGAAGTTGCTGCTAGTAATTTGTCTGATTTTGGGTATTGTTTTGCTAGCGCGCAATCACCGCTCGGAAGGTGCAACTATTGCGCTCGCGGCTGGGGGAGCGATCGGTTTAAATTTACTGTTAAAAAAACTTTTTGCCCGCGCTCGACCTCAACTTTGGGAGCGCGTTGTTGACGTTCGCTTTTACAGTTTTCCTAGCGGACACGCGATGATTTCAATGGTTATTTACGGTTTGCTAGGATATTTCTTGGGTGAACGCTTTCCCAAGCAGCGCTGGTCGATTTACAGCTTGACAGTGGTATTAATTGCTGCTATTGGTTTAAGTCGGCTTTACCTAGGAGTTCACTGGCCTACCGATGTTATTGCTGGTTATACGGCTGGTTTGGTGTGGCTGATTACCTGTATCATCACTTTGGAAATATGGAAAGAATTGCGTTCTTTGACTACGGCTTCTAAAGAGGAGTTTTTGTCACCTGAGAATTCTCAAGAATAATTTTTAAATTTCTAGTCAAGACTGACTATTTGTTTTTGAGTAAAACACATGGCAATTCCTTTTTCGTAGTAAGCAGCCTCGTTAATGAAAATGGGATAAACCGTGGATTTACCCTCATACAATACCGACTCACCATCAAAGGTCAAAAACATCGGATCGCCGGGATTTAGGGCTTCATAATCTCTGAATTGCAGATGAGGATGAATCATTGCCTGAATTTCTCTGTTCTCGTTTCTGGGATAGTCGATCGCCCCAATGGTGTGATAAATAGTCAGGGGATTCTTTGCAGCAGGCATTGTGCCTTGATTGTAGGCTTCTACGCAGTCTAAAATTCCGCACACAACTTGCTCAGTTTGCTGAAATAAAGACGCATCCAAGACGCCTTGCGGCACTGCACCAACTTCCAGCGTACCGCCTAATTCGGAAAGCGATCGCAGCAAAGGACTATCGTGATTCTTGGTTGTAGAAGCGAGTACCTTGAGGTGGGGATAGACAGAGGTTAAATAAGCTGCTAGTTGCAGGTTAAATGGATGATGGCTGGCGAGAATAAAAGTTAGCCCCATGTTGGATGTGGTGCTGTGCAAATCGATAATTAAGTTGGGCAGATGAGTGTTTTTTGAGCTAAAAATGCGGTAGATTTCTTTCGCCCGCTGCGCTTCATAGCTGGAGAGATGGGGATTTTCTAAATCTTGCTTTCTAAAGCAGCGGTTGAGGTCGATATCGATGTAGCGTGTCCCGATTTCGCAAGCTTTGGGATTGGCTAGCAGGGTGATAGTTTCAAAAGTCGATCGCCCAATTAACTCTGGCGCGCGATCGAATTTCTTCACAAGGTAAATTCCTGTGAGTTCGTTTCCGTGGGTTCCTCCCACTATGGCAACACGTTTAATTTGGTTCATAGACAAATAACTTCCTCTCCCCAGGGTATCACCTTTTGTCATCTGTTGGTAAAAAATATCAGATTGAGGTTGATTAAGTGTTTATATTTAGATCGGCTAAAGTTTAAGTAAGTAGGTATCACGCGCAGAACTGAGAAGCCCGGTTTCTATGGTATTTCTCGTCACTCAACAAAAAAAATACGATCGCCACCGCGAACACATCGATCGCATGATTGTTTCCGATCAAACCGAATAGTAGAATAGTAGATAGCTAAAAGAGGGATTTTAGATATGGGACTGAATGAGTATTTTGATTTCTTAGCACCGGATGATATTCGCATTAAAGGACATCGCATCGGGATTGAGACGGTACTGTATGAGTATCTTTATCGGGAACGCACCCCAGCAGAAATTCAGCAACTCTATCCATCTCTAACTTTGGCAGAAGTTTATACGACTATTTTGTATTATTTACAAAATCAAGAATCAGTAAGTAGCTATTTGCAAGATTGGTTGGAATGGTCGCATCAGCAGCGAAAAATCCAAGTAGCAAATCCCCATCCGGCGACAGAAAGATTGCGAAAATTGAAAGCTGAACGGGAAAGACAATCTGTTATCCAGGGTGCTTGAGAAAGGGCGCTCAAATATTTAATGGACGAGAATGTTACGCCCATTTATGCTACACAACTTCGGCGAAAACGCCCTGATTTAGTAGTTTGGGCAGTGGGCGAAATTGGTACACCCCCAAAAAGCACTCTCGATCCGGAGATTTTGGTGTGGTGTGAGGAGCATAACTTTATTTTGGTGACAAACAATCGCAAGTCAATGCCGGTACATTTGGTAGATCATCTGGCTCAAGGTGGTCATATTCCAGGGATTTTTGTTTTGAATCAGGATTTAAGTATTGGGCAAAATATTGAGGAATTGATTGTGATTGTTGATGGTTCGTTTGATAACGAATACCAAGATCAGATCGTCCATCTCCCATTAACATAAACAGGACTGATGCGTAGGCCAGAAACCGGATTTTTGCGAGAATATTTGGTGACAGCCGTAGAAAAGGGAAAAAACCCGGTTTCTACGGGTTGTGATGCGTAGGCAAAGTTGGACATGGCAATGATCCTTGGTGTCAACAACCAGGTACAACCAATAGTCCAGCAATCCGGCAGGGGTTGAAACCCCTGCCTCAAAGCGAAAGTCATCTAGAAGAGGACTGAAGAACTCATTAGTCCTCTTTGAGAGGACTTTCGCTATTAGACAGGGAATTGATTCCCTGGCGGACTGTCGGGTGGGCGAGAAGGCTGGGTGGACTGACAGCTTAAGTTGTCACGCCTTGGTCACTGCCGTGTCGTGATGCCCCCCCACCAAGCGAAAAATCCTGCCACAATAAAATGAATCCTACCGAGAGACAAAAAGATATGACGCGAGAAGAGTTGTTGCAGTCGATCGACAAAGCGGCTGATGAGGGCCAGACTCAATTGGATTTGTCGGGGTTGGACTTGGAGGAATTGCCGCCGGAGATTGGCAAGTGCACGCACCTTGAGACGTTGAGGTTGGGGAAATTTGCTATGATAGTTTGAGCGATCGCACTCTTATATATTCTGTAAATTACCAGCTATGAACATTCAGTTGGTTGACTCCTTAATTCAAGTCATTGAGTCGCTGACACCTGAAGAGAGTTTGCTGTTTCAAGAAAAACTCTCGGCTAGGGCGATTCAGAGTACGCCTGGAGTCTGTGGAGGAAATGCCCGAATTCGCAACACGCGCATTCCTGTTTGGACACTGGTTTCGCTTCACCAACAGGGGGCTGATGAGGCTGAGTTACTTCGGAATTATCCAGGTTTGTCGGATCGCGATTTAGAGAATGCTTGGCGTTATTACGATCGCCACCGGGAACAAATCGATCGCATTATTGTTTCTCATCATACAGATGATTAAATGGATTAAGTTTAAGAAAACCAGTTTTCGATTGCCAAGTCTTGAAAGTTTGCATAATCAGCAACATTTCGTGTCACCAGAATCAGATTATTGACTTTAGCGATCGCTGCAATTTGCCCGTCAGCATAAGACGGTGTAAGCCCGATCGGGATGAGTCTTGCTCGTTCTTTAGCGAACCACTCAGCCGCTTCTTGGGTGTAGGGCAAAATCGGTAATTTTACTTTCACTTCTTCCTGAAGATAAGCTTCGATCGCACTGCGACGCTTAGAATCAGGCATTCGATAACAGCCCAGCAGAACTTCATGCCAAACGATAGAGGCGATCGCAACTGTGGATTTTGCCTCAATTAGTTTAGTCATCACATTCGCATTCGGAACAGGACGACCAGGTTCGGAGATAATGTTGGTATCGAGTAAATAACGCAGCGTCATTCAAAGATGACCTCGCGTCCTGCAAAAGTGCGATCGCGAACTTCTCCCCAAATTTCATCAGGATTTAAACCGAGTTCGTGCAGTTGATATTTTTCACGAAATGCAGCGAGAGATTCTCCAAAGCTAAGTTCGAGATTCTGTGGCTGTTTGCGGCGTTGAATGTATTCGCGCAAGGCGATTTCAACTAGAGTCTCGATCTCAATTTCTCCCTCAAGTTCGATCGCCTCTTGCAGCAGTGCCGTATCCACATTCAGGCTCGTCACCATTGGCTTTCCTCTTTGAACGGTTATTTTATTATAGTTGTGATGTCTCGCTCAGAAACCGGGTTTTTGCCCAGAAGACGCATGACAGTGTAGAAACAAAAAAAACCCGGTTTCTTTGATTGTGACGCGCGGGAAACTCCCCACCAAGCCAAAAATCCTGTCAGAATAAAATGAATCCTACCGAGAGACAAATGGCATGACGCGAGAGGAAGCAGTGCGGCGAATTGACCGAGCAGCCGAGGAAAAATTGACGGAACTGGATTTGGCGGGGCTGGACTTGGAGGAATTGCCGCCGGAGATTGGCAAGTGCACGCAGCTTGAGATGCTGGTGTTGGGGAAGTGGGATCAGGAGAAAAGAAAATTGGTTGGGAATAAGTTAACTGAGTTTCCTGATGCTGTTCTTCAATTAACCAACTTAAAAATACTTTCGCTTGTTAAAAATCAGATTACCGAAATCCCAGAGGAGATCGGGCAACTGTCGAATCTGACACAGCTTGACCTCAGTAGCAATCAGATTACCAAAATCCCAGAGGAGATCGGCCAACTGTCCAATCTGTCACAACTTAATCTTAGTGAAAATCAGATTACCCAAATCCCGAAAGCGATCGCTCAAGTGTCTAACTTGACATTGCTTTCCCTCAATAGCAATCAAATCGCCGAAATCCCGGAAGCGGTCGCTCAACTTTCCAATCTGACACAGCTTATCCTTACTAACAATCAGATTACAAAAATTCCAGATGTGATCGGTCAACTGTCCAATCTGACAGAACTTAACCTCAACGTCAATCAAATCACTGAAATCCCGGAAGCGATCACTCAACTTTCTAACTTGACATTGCTTTCCCTCAATGGCAATCAAATCGCCAAAATCTTGGAAGTGGTCGCTCAACTTTCCAATCTGACACAGCTTATTCTCAGTTGCAATCAAATTACCCAAATCCCAGATTCGATCGGGCAACTATCGAATCTGACACAGCTTGACCTCGATGGCAATCAGATTAGCGAAATCCCAGATGCGATCGG
>NZ_JAUBSD010000078.1:0-37766 GCF_036704575.1 Microcoleus sp. K5-D4 | reverse complement strand
TGAACCAATATTTCTTTGAGACATCTTCTGAAATCCCCTTGACAACTGCCATACAGGCTTAACTTGTTACGAATGATTTACCATGATAAATATTTTCCATAACTGAAAATAAAACAAGCTGTTAGACTCATATTACACGGATTTAGTGGGCGCCACTTTAAAAAATTTAGCTGTTGATTAATTATGAGTTTCTGGAGTTGTGGCAGTTGCAGCAAAACAATTTAAAAGTTCCCGTTGACCGAGGTAGAGTTCTGGCGGGAGTGCGTTTTACCGATGAATCTCTACGGCGAGGTTTGTACGGAATTGCTGAAGTATTTGACGGAGTTGTTTTAGTTCAAAAAGGCATAACTTCTAAGCCGGAAGTTTGGTCGGCTTGGTCGAAATTACGGCAAGAAATCGAAGCGTTGATGAAATAGTCGAAAGTCAAGGATCTAGCAGGCAGTTGCGATCGCCCCCAGAGACTAAAATCAAGTAAAATTGCAAGTATTGGTCGATCGACCCCCGTTACTCGACTATATTTGGATTCAAGGTTTGCTATACTCCAGAAATAGACATATATTAACCTTTGCAAAATCAATAGGCCGGAGCTATGACATCCTATGCAACCTCTACAGCAAGAGCCGAGATGAGTGAGATCCGGCGCTTGAAAAACATACTGCCCCCAGAACTCCAAAGTTGGGTAACAGTAGAAAAAACAATAGAAGTTAATCCTACCCTGATCCGCAGCGAAGAAATAGGCAAAGACCAGGTAGAAATCCAAATAGACCTGATCCGCTGGGAACAGCTAGCAATGGATCAGCGCAACCTCCTATTTTGGCACGAAGTCGCCAGAATCCAAAACGACACCATCCCCAGAGACGGTTGGGAAATGGCGGCCCTGGCCATTGGTTTAGGCGGCGCTGTCGGCGAACTTTGGGTGCAAGACGGCTTGCTGCTGTTATTAGCCCTATCCCTGTGCGGCGTCTCCGGCTGGAGACTTTACCAAAAAAACAACGGAGAGAAAAGTTTAAAAGAAGCAGTAGACGCAGACGAAAAAGCCCTCGCCCTCGCCACCCGCTTCGGCTACACTCTCCCAAACGCCTACAAAAGCCTCGGCAGCGCCTTAAAAACCTTAATCGAGCAAACCTCCAAAAAACAGCAGCGGGCTAAATACGAAGCTCGTCTCCAGGCCCTCAAACGCAACGCAGCCAAAGCCAAAGCCAAAGTCAAACCCATCACCCGCGAAACCTCCCAGTCAGAAAACGTCTACAATTCTTAACCTCATCCCCCGACGCTTGTTACGGGGGTTTTCCAGTTAACCGTTAACTGTTGACTTCTGTGTTAGCTGTTAACTGTTAACTGCGATGGCTATCCGGTGCAAGACAGGCAGGAAAATTATTAACGACAAGATTAAGCGGCCTGAATCCACAAAAATCTTGATTCCGATGTCAAAGTTTGGCAGCGACTGCGTTCAAAAATCTTTCGGCCAAAACTGGCACTGGTAGACTTAAGTCTATTTTTGCCTTTGATATCATTCTCGGTGGGCGAGTTTGCAGGCGTTTTTGTAAAGTTTGTATAAAGCTAGCCTTTTGTTAACCATAATATTTGGTAAAGGTGGAGCTGCTAGGACAGAATAGGCTAAAGACATCAGCTTGAAATTTGAAACCAGGACTTCATGGTCAGTCAAACCCCAGAGGCAGATTTTCGGGTAACGTACTCGGACGAGATTCCCTCAGTTCACATACCCGTGCGCTTGAGCGTACTTGAAGCTGTTAACTTCAAGACAACCTGCCAGCAACTTTTTTCGGAAAGCACCACCGTTCCCAGCAAGATTGTCCTAGACTTCAGTCAGACGACATTCATCGACAGTAGCGGGATCGGTGCTTTAGTCAGCAATCTGAAATTTGCCAAACAGCGTGGTAGCGACTTGGTGCTCCGAAGCCTCAAGCCGCAGGTGATGGCAGTATTTGCTCTCACCAGCCTAGATCAAGTGCTGACGATCGAGCAGCCCTCTGCAACCTCAACTCCCACAGAGACCAACCCCTCGGACAATCAGCTACCGATGACGCACCCCTCAGTGCAATCGTGGGTGAAGCGGCTGATAGATATCGTTGGGGCAATCGTCGGTTTGATAATTACAGGAATTTTGCTCGTACCTATAGCTGCAGCCATCACTATCAACGATCCAGGCCCGATATTTTTCGGTCAAACCCGCTGTGGCTGGATGGGTAGACAATTTCGGATTTGGAAATTTCGATCGATGTGTACCAACGCCGAAGCCATGAAAGCCCAAATCAAAAACCAGGCTTCTGGCGCATTTTTCAAAAATGACAACGACCCGCGGATTACCAAAGTCGGGCGCATCTTACGCAAAACCAGCCTCGACGAACTGCCGCAGTTTTGGAACGTGCTCAAAGGCGAAATGAGTCTAGTGGGCACTAGACCGCCTACCCCAGACGAAGTTGAGCGTTACGAAGTCCCTCAGTGGCAGCGTTTGGATGTCAAACCCGGGATGACAGGGGAATGGCAAGTCAACGGTCGCTCTCAAGTCCGCGATTTTGAAGATGTCATCCGTTTAGATTTAAAATACCAACAAAACTGGAGCCTGGTGTATGACCTCAAACTAATTGTCAAAACTGTAACAGTCCTGTTTAACAAAAATAGTGGCGCTGTGTAGGAACCCTCAACAACCCACCGCTGAACTTTGAGGTGCTGTTGCCAACGGGGGGCGGGAAGTCGAACTCGATACTTAGTCAAGCAGACGATCGCTAGCGATAGCTACGTTAGCATTAAGTGTTAAAATTCACACGCCCAGAAAATGCACAGCTAGTTGCCAGCTCTGCAATCGGAGCATTAATAATTAGCAATTGGCGAGTTCGAGGTCATACTCGAATGATCCCAGCATGATTTTCGAGGACGAGAAGAACTCACCTGTGTTTAGAAAAGTAGCGACTGCTAACACGGTCGATGCTTAAATCACTTCCTCGCAAGCTGACTCGGGAATTTTCCCTATTTAAACGCCCTACCGAGGCGGGTTACAGTATCGGAAGTCTCTCATTTGCTGTGCGAGTAAATGGTGCGAAAGGAATGCTCACCTTGAGGCAAAACGGGCTTCTTCAACTCAAGCTTGACTTAACTAATATGTTGCCAAGACCTTGCCCTCCTTTTTCTCTCCCTCCGCCGCTGAGTACAGCGGTGGTGGGGGCCGACCAGGGGGAAGAAAGATGAAAGACAAGCAACCAAAGGCCGAGTGGCACCTGCAGGTTGAAACAGACCTGAATGCTTTAACATCCATTTTGGAATGGTTGGAGAATATCGTTTTGCCCATGATACCAGCGGATTTCTGGTGGCAGTGCCGGCTGATAATCAACGAAGGCTTTACAAACGCTGTCCGCCACGCTCACCAGAACTTGCCCCCCTCGACGCCCATAGACATTGAGGTAAAAGTGTTTGCCGATTACTTAGAAATTAGGATTTGGGACAGGGGTCAACCCTTCAACTTAGAAGCAAAGCTGCACTCGATCATGCAAGAGCAGCGCGATCCTTTGGACAGAGAGGGAGAAAGGGGACTGGTGTTCATGTACAAGCTCACAGACGACCTTCGGTATATCCGTACCGACGATCGCCGCAACTGCCTGGTAATGCGAAAAAACATTAGCTGAGGGCGCGATACCCGCCCGGTCAGGGCGGCTTCTTTCCCAAGGAGTGGAAGATCGCCTCGCCCCCTATTGTCCTACCCGGAACCCAACCACATCCTCTGCAATTCTGCGGGTGCAGGCTCGATGCACGCGGCTGGAGGACAATTTGCTTCAAAATAAATATTATGCGTATTCTAATTTATTCCTATAACTATTATCCAGAGCCGATCGGCATTGCCCCCCTGATGACAGAACTAGCGCAAGGCCTAGTCAAGCGGGGCCACCAAGTCCGAGTCGTTACAGGAATGCCCAACTATCCCCAGCGCCGGATTTATCCGCAATATGAGGGCAAATTTTACCTCACCGAAGAACACAACGGCGTCACAATTCAGCGCAGCTATCTGCGCGTCAACGGCCCCCACCCCACCCTCCTAGACAGACTTTTGCTAGACGGCAGTTTTGTAGTCTCCAGCGCCGTCCAAGCTTTCAGAGGCTGGCGTCCCGACGTGATTTTCTCGACAATGCCCCCTTTACCGATTTGCGTCCCAGTCGCCTTTTACGGCTGGATTCGCGCTTGCCCGATCGTCCTCAACGTTCAGGATATCGTCTCAGAAGCAGCCGTGCGCGTCGGCTTGGTCAAAAAAAACGGACTGCTAGTTCGCATTGCTGACGCTTTGGAAAAATTGGCCTATAGCACAGCCAGCCAAGTCAGCGTCATCGACAGCGGTTTTGTCAAAAAATTGCATTCTCAGGGAGTACCCCCCGAAAAAATAGTTTGCGTTCCCAATTGGGTTGATGTCAATTTCATTCGGCCCTTACCCAAGGAAAGTAACTCATTTCGAGAAACTCACAAACTCAAGGGCAAATTTGTCGTTCTCTATGCAGGCAATATTGCCCTCACTCAAGGCTTGCAAACAGTTGTCCAAGCAGCGGCTCGTTTGAAACACCTAACCGAAATCGCTTTTGTAATTGTGGGGGAATCAACAGCACTCGCCCGCTTGCAACAAGATTGCGAAACTTATAAAGCTAATAATGTAATGCTGCTGCCCTTTGAACCGCGAGAAAAATTGCCCGACTTGTTAGCTGCTGCTGATGTTAGTTTAGTCGTACAAAAGCGCCGCGTTACTAACTTCAATATGCCTTCAAAAATTCAAGTAATTCTCGCCAGCGGTCGGGCAATTTTGGCTTCGGTTCCCGAAACTGGTACCGCTCAAAAAGCAGTGCAGCAAAGCGGTGGCGGGGTGGTGGTAGCGCCGGAAGATCCGCAGGCTTTGGCCGAGGCTATTGAGGATTTGTACTTGCACCCTGCTAAGGTGGATGCGTTGGGCGAGCAAGGCAGAAATTATGCTGTGGAGAATTACGGATTTGAGGAAGCTTTGAATCATTATGAAGCTTTGTTTGCGGCGGTGGCAGCGAGTCATTCTGAGAAAATATTGGCGCCCCTGCCAAAATAAGATAAGCGCTTGAAACCGTGCCTACTTAGAGTGCCCAAAGATGTTCCTAGCAGTACAGAAACAACGTTCGTTAACATAAATACAAAAAAAATGAAAGACTGATGGTTGAGCGATTGAATTCCACAATATACAAGAACCGGAACTGTCCTCGCAGCCATGCAGAAAGCCCTGACTACCGCGATTAAAAGTAAAATACAGATTACTGAAAAAGAATTTTGACTTCCCGTTACAACCATTTTGATTAAATTTTTTAGAAAAAAAGTTTTCTGTTGAATTAACAAAATAATCATAAAAAATCCCAGAGAAAATAGCAGCGGCTCAACGACAAAATAACCTTTCATGGCACTGACTAAAAATAGAAAAAATGAGATAATTACCAAAAATAGCAAGTTTATTAGACTAATTGTTCAGTTAGGAACTGTTTGGAATATTCCAGGAGTTACCAGAAAAGATAACGTATCTACCAAACAGCCGATCGCCCCCTTCGCCCCCTTCACCCCTCCCCATCCCAGAAGTCACCACACCCCTGCGTGCCCGACACCGCAGCCGATCGAAACAAAACGCTAAAATAGTAGCTCATACAATTTTGGAGTTAATATTTGACACTTGCACCCGCGCGCGAAAACGTTCTAGCTTGGCTGTCAGACAGAGTTCCTGCTGCCCGCATCAAACATATTCTGGGAGTCGAACAGACAGCAGGTGACTTGGCTCGCCATTACGGCCTCGACGAAGCAAAAGCCCGATCGGCCGGTTTGTTGCACGATTTGGCAAAATACTTCAAACCTCAACTGCTGCTGCAAATGGCCCAGAAGGAAGGTTTAGAGTTAGACTCAGTGTTGGAAGCACACCCGCATTTGCTGCACGCAGACGCGAGCGCGATCGTCGCCAGAGACGAATTCGGGGTGGTCGATCGAGAAATTTTGGAAGCAATCGCCAATCACACCCTCGGTAGACCAAACATGAGTCAGCTCAGTTGTACCGTATTTGTAGCAGATACTATAGAGCCGAGCCGCGGCAACACAGCTCAACTAGAAGCACTGCGCGAGGCAAGCTTGCAAAATCTTTATGCAGCCGTGTGGCAAACTAGCGATTATTCTCTTAAATACTTGCTAGAAACTCGCTGCTACATCCACCCCCGCACCGTACTTACGCGGAATTGGGCGCTGCAAATGGCTCGCTCGCCGGAAACAGGAAATTCGACGAAGAAGTCGATCGAACAAATCACAAGTTGAAAGTAAAATTCACCAGAAATTCTGTCCTTACTTTTGGCTTCAACCTAACTCCTATTTCCCGTCTCAAACTGCCAACAACCAATGGCTAGTAGCGCACCCATTTCCCCTTACCCTATCACTTAGGAAATTAAACACTGAATGTCAGATCTAACCCAACTCGAATACTCCAGGGCCCAGTCTACAGCAACCGACGGCACCTCCTCAGACGAAGCCCGTGGCATGATCATGACCGTTGCCCAAGCAGCCGATGACCGCAAAGCAGTAGATATTGTATTGCTCCGAGTGGCAGAAGTATGCTATTTGGCAGACTACTTTGCGATCATCACCGGATTTTCCAACGTGCAGGTACGAGCCATCTCCCAAGCGATAGCAGACCAAGTGGAAGAAGAGTGGCAACGCTTGCCACTGCGTACACAAGGCCTATCAGACGCTAGTTGGGTAGTCATGGACTACGGCGACGCAATCATTCATATCTTGAAGCCTCAAGAGCGGGAGTTCTACAATTTAGAAGCGTTCTGGGGACACGCCGAACGCATTGACTTTTCCCCCACGCCGTGAGGATGGCTAATGTGAAAAACGTTTCTGCTTCTATTTGTCCCGTTCCGCAAGAACAGCGACCGATCAATGAATACCAAGAACTTAAAGAATCCTGGTTTTTTAGCTGGGTAACACTCAATTGGCCCGGATATCTGGCAAAACTAGCTTGGGTGTGGGCTTGGAGTTGCTTGGTATCGGGGCCAATAGCTGCTTCTAGCTTTGCTCCTGTCAAGTATCCAGCTCAGTTTGTCCTCAGCGGTGCCGCAGGTGCCAGTTTTATTCTAGGATTAGCTTTGCTGCGGCTCTACTTGGGTTGGTTCTACGTGCGATCGCGCCTTTCAAATCCCACGGTCGTCTACGAAGAGTCTGGCTGGTACGATTGTCAATCTTGGCCTAAAACTCCCGAAGTTTTGCTTCAAGATCAGTTGATTGTCAACTACCAACTAGAACCAATTCTCAGGCGTCTGCGGCAGACATTTTATGGTTTGACAGTATTGCTGGTTGCCGGGGGACTAACTTGGAGTTGTTTGTAATCGGGAATGGAAGGGAGTTTTGAGTTTTGAGATTGCCGCCCACAGCCAACAACGCACACGGAGTGCATGAGTGAGAAACGATCGCAGAAAGATTAACTTTATAACTCTTAACTGGCAGCTCGCAACTCCTAACTTCCTGAACCCCAATCTAAAATCTAAAATCTAAAATCTAAAATTGATATGACAAGGGGAAAACGAACCCAAGCTCCCGAACTGGAAGTCACATTGCTGCGCGAAGGTATTGTGGAATCGAGGCACCGCGCCCAGGCCGCTGTCTGCGACAACCGCGGGCGCGTTCTGTCTGTTGCTGGTAACTCGGAAACGGCCTCATTTGTCCGTTCTTCACTCAAGCCTTTTCAAGCTTTGGCGGTGACGGCGACTGGCACTTTAGAACGCTACGAATTGACCGATCGAGATTTAGCGATTATTTGCAGTTCCCATCAAGGTACGATCGAGCAATCGCGCCAGGTATTTAACGTCCTGTGGCGCTGCGACATTGACCCCTCTAAACTTCAATGCCCCATTCCCGAAGGCAAAAAGAGCGCCCTGCAATACAACTGCTCCGGCAAACACGCCGGAATGCTGGCTGTCTGCCAGCAACTGCACTGGCCTATGGAAACTTATTTGCGCCGCAAACATCCCGTCCAGCAGCTTATTTTGGGCAAAGTGGCTGACTTGCTGGCAATGCCTGCCGAAGAGTTTATCAGCGCTCGCGACGACTGCGGCGCTCCTACCTATCTGTTGCAGTTGGGGCAAATGGCGTCTTTGTACGCTAAGTTGGCCTCTGGCGACAATGTGGAGATGGAGCGGATTGTCCGCGCTATGACTCATCACCCGATGATGGTTGCCGGTGAGGGCAAATTTGACACAGAACTGATGCGCTTGACTCAAGGGGAATTGGTGAGCAAGTCCGGTGCCGAAGGGGTGCAGTGCATTGGCCGCGTTGGCGAAGGCATGGGCTTGGCAATTAAGGTGACGGATGGGGGAAAGCGTGCTCAATTTGCTGTGGCGATTCACTTGCTCAAGCAGTTGGGGTGGATTACTCCGACGATCGCCGAAACTCTTTCGGAAACTTACCTCACTCTCAGTGACTTCAAGCGCTTGGAGGTAATCGGGGAAGTTTCGATGCTTTAGGGCGATCGAGACTCTGAGCCGATTTAAGCAACCCCTCCCATAATCTAAAAAGTTTTTTTGATTTAGGGGTTGCAATTTTCAGAAAGATATGTTTATATTAGAGAGAGACAAAGCGACGCGGGATAGAGCAGCCTGGTAGCTCGTCGGGCTCATAACCCGAAGGTCAGTGGTTCAAATCCACTTCCCGCCACCAAATTCAAGCGAACCCTGTAATCTTTAAGGTTTCAGGGTTTTGTTTTTGGAAACTACTAGAGAGAGACAAAGCGACGCGGGATAGAGCAGCCTGGTAGCTCGTCGGGCTCATAACCCGAAGGTCAGTGGTTCAAATCCACTTCCCGCCACCAAATTAAATAAGACACGCCCCGGCAACCTAAAAGTTGGTGGGGTTTGTTTTATGCCGTCTGCGATCGCATCTTCGACAGATTGATAGCGTTTCCGGTTGCACGACGAGTGACATGATATAGAGGACACGGCACTACCGTCTCGAAAGTTGTGGGTAATATTAATTCCGATGCTGCCCGATTTGATATGAAAGCAGTTTATTTTATGCGGCAAAAAAATGAGGACACAGCACTGCTGTGTCCCTACTGTATATTTATATTTTTCTAATTGGGACAAAATAAGGCCCACCCTCAACCTAAACACTCAACCCTATACTTTTAGACGACCGTTTGTGCAAGCTTTATTTGTCAAAAAATTGCAATGCGATATCCATATTTTTTAACTCAGGATTTTAAATTGCTAAGTCGGCTGAGCTTGCAACCAATCAAAAATTAGGTTTAACTGTTCCAGTGTTACTAACCCGTATTGCCACAGAACCATCGGCAGTTCGCTTGCATCTTGTTCACCGTGTCGGAGAGCAACGGCGATCGCTGAATTCGATATCGCCAACTCCCCCCGCAAATAATCGATCAGTTGAGCCTTTCCCATCACCTTCACCGCCAGTTTTATGCGCTATTGTAAAGATATGTATCTAATCGGTCTGTATCGGAAGTTTAATTGGTCTAATTTTAGGTTCACAATAGAGAACCTTGTGTGATCGAAACCGCACAAAACTTGTGATAAAACTCTGATAAAAAAGCGATCGCAGTCACAATAACTCCGAGAGTCAAAAAGTGGGTTCCGCGATCGCTTGCTTTAAATGAATTCATTTAAAATTGCTAAAGTCCTAGCTGAAGCTGAACTCCCGCTTCTGTACCGCTGTCGGTTTGTTTTGGAGGTAAAGGATTTCCTTGACGCTGGGCGTCCGAAGGAGTAGTAATAAATTCCAAAGGGCCCTCGATTTTGAGGCGAAATGTATCGCCCAAGCTTCTTTCCCTTCTAGCAGAATTAGCCGCCGTTTCTGGTACACCAATCAAGTTTTGGTAGTCAGAGTCTAAGGTTCTGTCCTCCACAGTCCTCAACGAGTCCCCAGATAAAGTCGTTTCCGAATATTGGGGCGCTGGTTGCAGTCTTTGTTGGGCGAGAACCGCCGGGGTCAAACCGATAAAAATTGAGCTCAGTCCGAGAGCAGTGCCAAGAGTAGCAATAACTGCGTTCATCATCCATGCCTCCGCTAGTTGCATCCTACTATGCGCTTATTGTACCGAGCCGGAATTAAGTTGCACTCTATCAAAAGTAGCTGCTTGTGGAGATATCAATTGCAGTTGCTGTGAAAACTTATAATTTTCGATCGCGCTATCGGTCAAATAGAACTGACGCAGCAACCGGGTTGAAACGCCAAAATACCTCATTTCAGGTATGGGTCAACCAAAAACTCGATTGGTTTGATTAGCGCCCGTCAGGAGTGGAAAAATAGTTAGTGCTGGACGCACAAGCGGCGATCCATCGGTGGTTTTTCAAGAAAATAGTTGGTTGCAGACCGCCAAAACGCTAAAAAAACCTGGGTTGGAGATACCAGTTCAAAAAAAAATGCAACTGTCGGCAAATTCTAAACCCTTACAGAATCAGTCTTTCCCAATTCTTTAATTCTTTAATCTCAAATCTATAATAGTATGAGCGTGTAGAGTCAGTCCAGGATTGATACTGCATTCATCTCGATCGCCAATGTTCCCAAAGCTCCCGATCGCGCTAAGATGGCGGTAGCAGTCGTTAAAAATTCAGTTGCCAGCGGCAGATTCCGAGTTATTAACAGCACTTTGTCTACTAAAACCATCTCAACTTTAAAACCTGCGCTCATCAAGTTGTACTTGACCGGAATGTTGTCGGTTCATAATAATTCTGCTTTACCATGCCCATCAAATATCTGACCGACCCGATTTTAAAAATGTCGGGCAAAGTGCCAATTCGCATCGTCCTTGTTGTGCCTTTTGCCCTCCAGACTTTCGCTGCGGTAGGGTTGACGGGGTGGCTGTCGTTGCGGAACGGGCGCATAGCGGTCAACCATGTTGCCGCACAACTGCGGACAGAAGTCACATCGCGTATCAAGCAACATATTAATAGTTATATTGAAACGCCACACCAAATCAATCAGATCAATCTCGATGCCATCCGTCTCGGCATTTTGAACGTGCAGGATGCTGATAATTTGCAACGCTACTTCTCCCAACAAATCAAAACCTTTGATAAAATTAGCTACATTCAATTCGCCTCTCAACAAAAAGATTTTATTGGAGTTGAACGCCTCGACGACGGCAAGTTGCAAGTTCAAATTTCTAATCAATCTACTGGCTATAACTTTCAAAGCTACGCGCCGTCAGAGTTGGGGGAACCAACCAAGCTATTAAAAACTACTCTCAACTACGACCCCCGCGTCCGACCTTGGTACATAGCTCCGGTGCAGGCAGGGAAACCGACTTGGAGTAAAATTTATACTTATTTTGACGCTCCCAAACTAGCGATTACGGCCGCTCAACCAGTTTATGGCGAGGATGGAAAACTGATTGGCATCCTGGGTTCTGATTTGGCACTTTCCAAGCTAAATCAATTCTTGGAAACTCTAAAAATTGGCCGATCGGGACAGACTTTTATTGTAGAAAGGTCGGGGCAATTGGTGGCTACTTCTACTCTGGAACCGCCATTTATTGTTAGCAACGGCGTTCCCAAACGAATTGTGGCAACGAGCAGCAAGAATCTTCTAATTCGATCGACCGCCCGCTATTTGACAGAACGCTTCGGGGATTTGCACAAAATTGACAAATCTCGCCAGTTAGATTTTACGATCGACGGTCAACGACAATTTATACAGGTGACGCCACTCTCAGACAGCAGGGGCCTCGATTGGTTGATTGTGGTGGCGGTTCCTGAAGCCGATTTTATGGAAAGGATTAATGCCAACACTCGGTATACTGTGGTGATGTGTCTGGGTGCTTTGGTGCTGGCAACGGCGATTGGCGCTCTGACTTCTAGGTGGATTGTTGTACCGATTCAGCGTCTGAGCAAGGCTGCGGAGGCTTTGTCGCGGGGAGAATGGGACGGGATGGCGGTAGATCCCCGCTTGATGGCGTCTGTAGAGCGGGAGGATGAGGTGGGTGTCCTGGCTCGCTCTTTTAATACGATGGCCCGTCAATTGGAAGAGGCGTTTACTACTCTCGAAGATCGGGTAGAATCTGCGATCGCCGACAAAAATGAATTAATTATTTCTCTGAAAAACTCGCAGCAGAAACTGGCTCTCCATCTTCACCAAACTCCTTTGGGGGCGATTGAATGGGATCTAAACTTTGAAGTAGCGGAATGGAATTTGTCAGCAGAAAGAATTTTTGGATACAACCGCTTGGAAGCTATCGGACGCCACGGAGTCGATCTAATCGTTCCTGAAAGTGCTAAGGAGTATGTCAGGCAACTATCTATAACTTTGCTGACTAATAAAGGAGGAGTTACCAGCCTTAACGAAAACATCAGAAAAGACGGCAAAATAATTCTGTGCGAGTGGTACAATACGACTTTGGTTGATGCTGATGGCAGCATCATTGGGGTGGCATCGCTGATTCAAGATGTGACTGAATTTCACAGTGCTGTGCAGAAGTTGCGGGCTAGCGAGGAGCGGTTTCGCCAGTTGGCAGAAAATATTCATGAGGTATTTTGGATTAGAGAACCCAATCAAAAGCAGCTAGTTTATGTGAGCCCTGCTTGCGAAAAAATATGGAATTTGAGCTGTCAGAGTTTGCAGTCAGAACCGGAGGCTTTTTGGGATGCTATTCACCCGGAGGATCTCGATCGCGTCAAGGCTGCTTTTGCGAAACAGGTGCGGGGCGATTATGATGAGGAGTATCGGGTAGTGCGATCCCCTAGGGGGGCTATGCCAACGGACGGTTCAGTTTGCTGGGTGCGCGATCGGGCTTTTCCAGTCCGCAGCCAAACCGGAGAAATTTACCGAATCGTCGGTATTGCCGAAGATATTACCCAGCGCAAATTAGCAGAAGAATTCCAAAAAGTCGCTCAAACCGCTCAAGCTGCAAACCAAGCCAAAAGCGCCTTTTTAGCTAATATGAGCCACGAATTGCGAACTCCTCTCAACGCGATTATTGGTTACAGCGATATCCTCAAAGAAGACGCCGAGGATTTAGGCTGCGAAGATTTTATCCCCGACTTGCAAAAAATTCAAACAGCGGGCAAACACTTGCTATCTTTAATTAGCGACATTCTAGATATTTCTAAGATTGAAGCGGGTCGGATGGAACTTTACTTAGAAACTTTCAATCCGGTTAATTTAATTGACGAGGTAGTTTCTACTGTCAAACCCTTGGTAGATAAAAATTCTAATAAGTTTGAAGTTGATTGTGGTAGCCACTTGGGAATGATGTATGCTGACATTACCAAAACTCGTCAAATATTGCTCAACCTGCTGAGCAATGCAGCCAAATTTACGGAACAGGGAACTATTACCCTCTGCATTGAAAGAGTTAAACATGACAACTTAACCACTCAAGAAATAGCAGAACCTTCCGACTCAATAATTTTTCGCGTAGCTGATACTGGCATTGGGATTCCCCCCGAACAATTGCAGCATTTATTTCAAGCTTTTATGCAGGGCGACGCCTCAACTACGCGCAAGTACGGCGGCACCGGTTTGGGATTGACTATTAGCCGTCACTTTTGCGTGATGATGGGTGGCGATATGCAGGTTGAAAGCGAGTTAGGTTGCGGTTCGGTTTTTACTGTGTACTTGCCTGCCCGCGTTGAATTATTGGTCAGCAGTTAGTCTTGCTATCCGGGACGCACTTTTTACACAATAAAGCAGGTTTATGGACAAAAAACCTACGCTTTCAAATAAGTTCGGGGCAATAAACTAAGGTGATGATAGGATACACCACAAGTCCTAATCCTAGCTAATTTCCCGTTTCCGCCGCCCCAAAAGTTGAGCTGTTAATACCCCGCCGACAAAGCCAAAGAAATGCCCTTGCCACGAAACTTCCGGCTGCGAGGGCAAAACTCCCAAAATTAAACTGCCGTAGAAGAAACCGACAATTAAAGATAACAAAATAGAGGTAAAGCTGCGTTCAAAATAGCCCCGCAGCAGCAAAAAGCCGAAGTAACCAAAGATTAATCCGCTAGCACCAATGTGAACGGAATCAGGCGCGCCAGTCAGCCAAACTCCCAATCCGCTGACTAGCACAGTGACAGCACTCACGATAAAAAACTCGCTAATTTCTCGCAGCATAATCAACCAACCCAATGTCACAAAAGGGAGGGTATTGGCGGCTAAGTGAGCAAAACTGCCGTGCAGAAAAGGCATCAACAGGATGCCTTCAAGTCCGTCGAGGCTGCGGGGGCGGACTCCGTAGGCATTAAGCCTGCCTCCGAACAGGAATACATCGACAATTTCGATAATCCAGAGGAGGGAGACGAAGCCACCGAGAATGGCGGCGTGGCTTTGCAATTCGCGGGTGATAGCTTTGGTTTCTGGGTTACTCATGGGTTGTGAGGGCGGTGATACCGATTATTTCTCATTGTAGAAGTTTCTGAGCGATCGCGAGCAAAGATAGTTGGGGCGGGGTTTTTGGGTTGTTTGCAGCAGAGCTTATTTAGAAATATGATAAGTTTTATTAAAAGTTCCGCATTTTCACGTATAGGATAATTCACCTGGATGCCTCACAATAGTAATTGAACTACAAAAGGAGAGTCAACCGAAGGTTGAAGCTAAAACGTAGAAGACAGAATTTTTACCCTATCAATCAATTGTTGGGCTTGAAATGAGGACACTTTTTAGAGCGCACACCGCCTTTTAAAAAAAATCAGGAACTACTTTTCTCGCCCTAAGTCATTAATTGAAGAAGTTCAATCCGGTAAAGCAAAACGAGATGCTGTAGATACTGATTGTAGATAATATCGCACAAGCTCTACAGAGAGTTCTTGGCACCTCGTTATAAAAGAGGAACAGAGAAAAATGAACGTATTTGAGCATACAGTTTCCTACCGAACTCTGCCAAATTGGGTAGGATTTGGTAAACAAGAAACCGCCGTTAATGTCGCTACAAATTCTCACCCTTACGGTCAAAAGCCACACTTTGACCCCTTGCATCCGCTAAAAGAATGGCTTGATAACACTGCAATTAAAAGTCAAAAGTTGGCTCGGTTGCTGTGTAAGTTTATTCCCAGCCAGTGTCCGTTTGAGCGAGAAGTCAAAATTGGCGATCGCACTTTATTATCCATTCCGCCGCTGTGCAAGTTAAATCCGCTTTACGAGCAAATCGTTGGGCTGCGCTTTCGAGCTTTGTGTTATTTGGCTGACGAGTGTGGCGAAGATGTAACTCCTTATTGTTAATTCTGCAAAAACTTAAATTTCTCACTGTCTTTTCACCCTCCCTTATCCTTGTTGGGGAGGGTTTTTTTATTTTGAGATTATTCGGCACTTGAAACCTGTTAAACTCAAACTCAACTGTGGCGAAGCGCGGGTCATTTGAGTTCGAGGTTAAATTACACAAACTTTCGTCTGCCTCAGCAGAAAAGCCAGATATTCTGTTAGATCCCCGGCTTTTTGAAGAAGTCGGGGCTTGAAAGAGCGATCGCATTTAAATACTAAAGGGAGCGAATCACTCGTTGTTCGAGAATGCGTTTGCCTTTGTTATAAATACTAAGGCTGGCTCCTGTAACAATGTAATCGTAGGTGCCATTTTTTGCCACGTAACCAGTTCCCTCTTCAGTACGAGCACGCAGGGCGATCGTGCTGCCGTTACTCTTTTTAACGCCATAGTAATATAGTTGATTGGCGTGGTTGTAGCACAGATAAATCCGAAAGTTGCTGGTCTCGAAATAGTTTTCCACTTTCTGTCTTTTGCGAGCACAAAAATCCCTCACCAGTTTTTGGGGAGTGGATACATTAGCTATTTGTATGGTTTCAATCGGAGACTGAGTGCGAGACGCTGTTGGTGCAGTGCTTGTGTTCGATTGTCCTAGAGCAAAGGTTGCCGCTGGATTGCTGGCAAATAGCATTAAACCGAGTAAGCTGGTTTGTGTGAGTCTTGCTGTGAAGTTCATAAGTCATTCCTTTAAAATATGTTGATGCGTCTAATCTAGGTAAGTTGGATTGATTAGGGCGATCGAACAGTACAGTTTTCACAATTGGCCTCAAGGAGGAAATCCTTGGATGCAATTTCCGTTTCCCCTGAGATCGGGCACTATTCTCAATAAGTTTTTAGGGGCAGGCTAGAAGCCCGCCCCACAAGAGGATTGGATGTATAGTAGAAAGCTCGTTACTGAGAATGATATTTTTCTGTGAGTTTCCCTGCAACTGACTAGCCGACGGACAATTAAAAAACTGGCACTTGGGATTGCTGAGAAGACTTATGTACTAACAGGCGATCGTGAGGACAAAGCAGAGAATTATTTTAAATATTGTGCGCCAACTGCTGGCGCGGATGGTAATTTTCATCAATTTCGATAAGTGCGATCGGGTAGTCCTGACTCTGCAGGACTACCATTTTATTATGTGTGGATTGGCTTATAATATCTAAGGTATACTTATTTGATAAATCAATTGTAGCAAATACTCTTTCAAGCTGATCCTAAAGTTACGAGAGAGTTAATCATTTTCCGATAAAATATTACTTTCTCAATCATCGTTCAGTATTCGAGGCCAAAAATGGGGGAAATTTCAGAGACAAGCCGTTTTCAAGGACGAGTGGTAAAAATTTTTAGTGATAAAAGAGGCGGATTCATTTCACCCGATGATAAAAGTGATGACCTTTATTTTATCGCTTCACAAGTTGAACACGATAAATTTGGAACTTTGAAGCCGGGATATGTCGTTACTTTTACTGTTGGTCAAGGCAAGGATGGCAAGCGGTTTTTTGCTAATAAAATAGAATTAGTCAGCGAAGGAGAGCATAGGCTTTCTACAACAAAACTTCGTTTTTCTGGCTATGTGAAAAATGTTTTTACTAACAGAAAATGGGGTTATATTACGCTTGAGGGAAGCACTCAAGATCTCTATTTTATAGCCAAAGAAGTAGAAGATAATAAATTTGAAAGTTTGAAATTAGGCGATGCAGTTACCTTTACCATTGGTGAGAGCGAAGATGGGAGACGATTTGCCAATAGAATCCAACTTATTAATTTTGACCAAATAGAGCAAAATGATACTCCTGCTGAGTTGACCCCCACTCCTATCACCTGTGATGAACTTAAAAACCAAATAATTGAGCAATTTAAGCGAATAGTACATACAACCAGCTCAAGTGAATTTGAGGACTTGACTTTTTTATTACTGAAAAATTTGGGCATCCATTATCTCTATCAATATGACAAAAGAAACCAAGCTGGTAGAGCCGATGGATTTTTCATTATTGGCAACCTTGCAGTAATGTATGATTGCACGCTCAGGGAGGGTTTTGAAGAATATAAAAAAGACCAGATTGAAAACTATATAAATAAGCTTGAGCAGGCTCAGTTGACATTTAACCTGAGATCTTCAGACGGTGTACAAAAGAAAAAAACTCTGAGAATTGATTGCAAAAGCAAACAAGTTTGGATTATTACTCTAGGTCAAACGCGAGAAATCAGTGATTACGGTAATATCAAAGTTAAGGAAGTTTCGGTAAATCATCTTATTTGGCTACTTCAAGAGAGATTAAACCGAGATGTTATAGAAGAAGATGATTTGGCCCTTAATCTACTATCTCGTATAGAAAAGGTCATTCCTGCTTAAAGCTATTTTGCATTTTGAGTAAGGTGGGCAAATGCCCACCCTATCAACTAACTACGCGCCGACAGATTCTTTCGCTGCGTAAAGAACCTCAACGGTAATCTTATCAATCCCCCGATCGCGCGCAAACTTCTCAGTATTTCGCTTCACCTTACCCCGCACAAAACCAGGGATTTTGTTCAACTCAGCCTGTCCATCCTTCGTCCAACCCATATCAGAATCAGCCGAAATACCCTTCGTAATCACTTCCTTGGTATCGTGGCCGCCGAAGATTTCCAGCAAATGGTCTTCCATTCCCAAAGTGAAGGAATTGTAGACCAAATCTACGCACTGATTCGTGCCTTCATAACCCAAAAATGGCTTGTAGCCGATCGGGAAATTTTGGACGTGAATCGGTGCAGCAATTACGCCGCAGGGAATATCCAAGCGCTTACCAACGTGGCGTTCCATTTGTGTACCGAAAATGGCAGAAGGTTCCGCTTTGGCGATCGCATCTCCGATCGCCCCGTGATCGTCCGTCACCAGCACTTCATCGCAATACTCGCTAACCTGTTCCCGGAACCAGTCAGCATCGTGTTTGCAGTAGGTTCCTGCCCATACAACGTGGATTCCCATCTCGCGAGCCAAAATCTTCGTCATCGCCGCAGCGTGCGTATTATCGCCAAATACGACGGCTTTCTTGCCCGTTAAGTTTTGGCAGTCGATCGATCGCGAAAACCAAGCAGCCTGCGACACAAACCGCGTTTGTTGGTCAATAAAATTTTCGTAATCAACATCCGCACCTTGAGCGTTTAAAACTTGCTGAATCTTGCGGATACAGCGCGCCGTTTCCACCACACCCATCGGCGTAATATCCACCATCGGCGTGCCGAATTCTTTTTGCAAATACTCCCCGGCCATCATCCCCAATTCCCGATAAGGAACCAAGTTAAACCAAGCGCGCGGCAATCTTTTTAAGTTATGAACCGAAGCACCTTCGGGAATAACTTCGTTGACTTCAATGCCCAAATCTGCCATCAAACGCTTCAACTCAGTGCAGTCGTGCTGGTTGTGGAAACCCAGGGTAGACATACCGATAATGTTGACAGATGGTTTTTCGCTTTTGGCTTCTACTAAATCGCCTTTTTTGCGGGCTTTGTTTATGTAAAATTGGACGATTTGATCCAAAGTGCGATCGGCAGCTTGCAGTTCGTTGACGCGGTAATGGTTAACATCCGCCAGCAATACATCGCCTTTGGCATCCAATTGAGCTCGTTCCACGAAGTTTTCCAAGTCTTCTTGCAGAATGCTGGAGGTGCAAGTCGGGGTGAGCACGATTAAATCTGGGTGCTCTTCTCTGTCTTTGCGGGTGATGTTGTCCACCACCCGTTCCTGCGAACCCCGCGCCAGTACGTGTCTGTCAACGACGCTGGTAGTTACCGGGGTGAAATCCCGTTCCCTCTCCAGCATGGAACGCATGACGTTGAAATAGTCGTCTCCTATGGGTGCGTGCATGATCGCATGGACGTTTTTGAAGGAAGTGGCCACGCGCAAAGTGCCGATGTGGGCTGGGCCTGCGTACATCCAATAAGCCAATTTCATAGGTTTTTTCCTGGTGCTGGTTGAGAATTGCCCGATCGGGCGATTACTGCTAAATTTTAAGGTTGTTTCTGATTTTCTCACCGGATGAATCCTTGAGAAATACTAATTTTCTGAGAATTTACAGATTTAGGAAATGCTCAAACCCTTTGTCTGCTTGGCATTTGACTCACAATTCAAACAACTTTACCTTGATTTTATGGCAATAATTCTTAATCTTTCCTCAAATTTTCTTAAGAGTTAGGTAAATTTGATTAATGTAGGGTTCGCTGCCGCGCACCAGACAAGGTGCAATAATTCTGCATTTTGTGTCAAATTTACTCTGGTCAAACGGTCAGTTAGTATTGTTAATCGATCGGTCAAAATAGATAGAACTGAAGGAAATTTCCGATTCCGAAGCAACACTTACTTCACTCAGCACCTCGGTCGCGAATTATAGTTAAGATTTGCACCGGCCGGTTTTTTTGAAGCACCGCAAATTCGTACCCGATCACCGGAAAAAATAAATCTTTCAGCACTTGCATATTTTGACGAGATGTGGTGACGCTCCACTAAACTCAAGCGATTACTTGGAATCTGAGGGGATTTAGTTGTCGGCATGGCGATCGAGTATTAGAGTAAATCCTTGCACAACTACTGTATTTGCGCTCTTGTTAACCTAACTGCTGAGGTGACGAAAGCCCCAGCGTGCTTTTGTCAGCAGTAGCTCTTTGTTGTCAAGGCCTGCTTTCCCACACATCCCAAAAGATAGCTCTTGAGCGATAATGAAGAATAACATAGGATTTACGAAAAGAAACCCGATTTACACGAAAAAATCTTGGGTTTGTCAACGACTAGCAACGAAGAAACCGGGTTTCTAGCCCGCCGCGCGTCAGTCCTGTAACATTGACCAAGCACACCTAATTTGAGAGAACCCAACTATGATGGCAATTCCCGGCGTTGCAGTTCTCGCTCTCATTTATGAAAGCAGCACTTCCCTGGTTTACCGCGGCCACAACGAGCAGAACAACCAACCTGTTATTATCAAACTTATCAAAGAAGACTATCCGACTCCTGAAGAACTGAATAGATACAAGCGCGAATATGAGATCACTGCCAACTTAAGCCTGTTGGACGGAGTTGTGAAAGTGTATAAGTTGCAACAGGTTAGAAATAGTCTGGCAATGATCTTAGAAGATTTTGGCGGGGAATCTTTAAAGATATTTATGGGTTCCCAAAAATTTACCATTTTAGGATTTCTGACTACGGCTATCAAAGTTGCGGAAACTTTGGGCGAAATTCACGGAAAAAATGTAATTCATAAAGATATAAACCCTTCTAATATAGTTTTTAATCCTGCTACAGGACAAGTAAAACTAATAGACTTTAGCATTTCAACTGCATCCAACCTGGAAAATGTTCCGACTAAAAATCCCAATTTTTTAGAAGGCACTTTAGCCTATATGTCGCCCGAACAAACCGGCAGAATGAACCGGATAGTCGATTACCGCACCGACTTTTATTCGCTCGGCGTGACCTTCTATGAAATCCTGGCAGGACAACTCCCTTTTTCCACTACAGACCCCATGGAGTTAGTTCACTGTCACATTGCCAAACAGCCAGTACCTCTCGCTGAAATTGCACCTGAAATTCCTCAAACTGTTTCAGATATTGTGATGAAATTGTTAGCAAAAACTCCTGAGGAGCGCTATCAAAGTGCTTGGGGACTAAAAGCCGATTTGGAATCCTGCCTGTTTCAGTGGCAAACATCTGGGGTTGTTTCTGAGTTTCCTCTCGGCCGCCAAGATATTTCCGACAAGTTTCAAATACCTCAAAAACTTTACGGCAGACAGCGAGAAGTTGAAACTCTTTTAGCGGCATTTGAACGGGTAGCAGCAACAAATAATCGAGGCTACCGCACCGAAGATTCCCAAATTTCTGTCATCAAAAAAGAGAGCAAATCGAAAAAAGAAAGTCCCTTGTCAGTCCTGGCGAGAGGACAGCATAAATCCCGCAGCGAGATGATGCTGATTGCCGGTTATTCCGGCATTGGCAAATCTGCAATGGTGAAGATTTTAGACAAACCTATTACCCGCCGACGTGGATATTTTATTTGGGGAAAGTTTGACCAGTACAAGCGGACTATTCCTTACTCTGCCGTTGTCAGCGCTTTTTCGGAATTGGTGCGGCAACTGTTAACTGAAAGCGAGGCTCAATTAGCAGTTTGGCGCGAAAAACTCCGCAGTTCCTTCGGTCAAAACGGACAAATTATTATTGATGTTATTCCCGAAGTTGAACTAATTGTCGGAGCTCAGTCTCCTGTAGCTGAATTGGGGCCGACGGAATCTCTGAACCGCTTTAATTTAGTATTTCAAAATTTCATTCGCGTATTTTGCCAGCCAGAACATCCGCTGGTCATTTTTCTCGACGATTTGCAGTGGGCTGATTCGGCTACTCTCAAGCTGATCGAATTGATGATGACAGATGAAGCTACGCAATATCTGTTTTTAATTGGTGCTTATCGGGATAATGAAGTTAGTCCTACTCATCCTTTAATGATGACAGTGGAGACACTGCGAAATCAGGAAGCTATCATTAATCAGATTGCTTTGTCGCCGCTGGGGGTAGAAAACATAACTCATTTGATTGCGGAGACTTTGCACAGCGATCGAGAATCTGTCAAACCGTTAGCTGAATTGGTAATCAGCAAAACCGACGGAAATCCTTTTTTTGTCAATCAATTCCTGCAAACATTGTATCAGGAAAACCTGCTAGTTTTTCACCCGCCACAGTCTGGTAGTAAAGGCGGCTGGCATTGGGATATGACTCAAATTGAACAGTGCGCTATCACTGACAATGTAGTAGATTTGATGGTCCAAAAATTGAGGAAACTGCCAAGTTCAACCCAGCAAGTTTTGCGTTTAGTGGCTTGTTTGGGTAACGAATTTGACTTGAATACTCTTTCTCTAATTCATGAAAAAGAAGCCTCGGAAACTTTTTCTCACCTGTTGCCCGCCATTAAGTCGGGACTGATTCTGCCAACTTCGGAATTGGAAAGCAAGTCATTAGATTACGTGCTGTTTCCGCTATTAATTCTGAATTATAAATTTTTGCACGATCGCGTACAGCAAGCAGCTTACGCTCTGATCGACGACTCGCAAAAAAAGGCAGTTCACCTGAAAATAGGCAGGCAAATCCTAGAAAACACCCCGGCTGAATATCGCGCGGACAGAATCTTTGAATTAGTCGATCACTTGAATGTGGCTCGATCGCTAATTAAAGACGATCGAGAATTAATTGAACTGGCAACGCTGAATTTAGACGCCGCCCGCAGAGCCAAAGATGCCACTGCTTATGTTGCTGCCTTGCAGTATTTGACCGCAGGCATGGACGGTTTGAGCGCCGATATTTGGGATGCCCACTACGATTTAGCCTTTGCCTTGCACATGGAGCGGGCAAATGTTGAGTATTTAAACGGTTTTTTTGAGAACTCCGAAGAATTTATTAATATAACTCTGGAAAAAGCGCGATCGCCCTTAGAAAAGGTAGAAATTTACAACCTGCTGATCGTGCAGTACACCCTGCGGGCGAAGTACGAAGAAGCCGTTAAAGCCGGAATCCAAGCTTTGGACTTGCTAGGCATTGACTTGCCGCTAGACGGGCTACAAAAAGTCATATCCGAAGAATTTGCAACAGCTACAAATATTTTAGCAGGTAGAGAAATAGCTTCCCTAATTGACGCCCCCGAAATGACTGTACCCGACAAAAAAGTGGCAGTCAAATTAATTACAAACTTGCTGACATCCGCGTACCTCAAAAATCCAGACTTGTGGAAAGTCAGCGTTTTAAAAGGAGTCAATCTTTCCCTACAATACGGTTTAGTACCCGAAGCCTCTCTTTGCTATGCTGGCTACGGTATGTTCTTAAACGCAGTTTCGGGAGATTACAAAGCTGCGTATCAATTCGGCTTGCTCTCGCTGAATCTCAGCGAAAAATCTGGCAATATCGGCTTGAAATGCAGAGCTTGTTCATCCTTGGTCAGTATTTTTTATTACTGGTTCAATCACATCAAAGATTCCCACGCAATCAGCAATGAAGGGTATCAAGCAGCTTTAGAATCAGGAGATTTAGAGTATGCGGGTTATATCCTGTCCAACCGCATAGCTAACTCATTTTTTCAAGGTAAAGAAATCTCGCAAATTCTCGCCGACACGAGCAGGTATTTGCAGTTCAGCCAAAAAACAAAAAATCAGCTCGTAACCGATATATTATTAGGGGTAGAGTTAATCCTGCGTAACTTGAGCAAACTAACTCCTGAAAAGTTTGTCTTTGAAAGCGAAGATATCAGCGAAGCTGAATACGTACACAACTGTCAAGCTCATCAAAATTTGTACTCGCTCTGCCTTTATCAGATTCGCAAATGCCAGGTAATGTACTGGTACGGTAACTTCAACGAAGCGCTACAACTAGCTTTTGAAGTAGAAAAACAGCTATCTTTTATTACCGGAGCGATACCCGCTACCGAATGGAATTTTTTCTTTTCTCTAACTTTAGCTGCCGTTTTCCCAAATGTTTCCGAAGAGAAGCAAAAGGAATACTTGGAAAAGTTAGAGGAAAACCAAAAACAGATGAAAATTTGGTCAGATAACTGTGCCGAAAATTTTCTGCACAAGTATCTTTTAGTACAAGCAGAAATAGCCCGAATTTCCAAGAAAGATTCAGAAGCTGTAGAACTGTACGATTTCTCTATAAATTTAGCCCAAGACAATGAGTTTGTCCAAAATGAAGCGCTAGCTAATGAACTAGCAGCTAAGTTTTGGTTGAGTAAAGGCAAGTATCAATATGCCAAAATCCACTTGCGCGAAGCTCACTCGTGCTACTTGCGCTGGGGTGCAGTTCGCAAAGTAGAAGATTTAGAACAGAAGTATCCGCAGTTGCGGGAAATGACGCCGCTCAACGGAAGTTTTAACAACAATCAAACTACCACAACTATTCATACTTCTACTGGCAGCGATGCGAGAGTGCTGGATTTGGCAACGGTAATGAAAGCATCTCTGGCGATTTCTAGCGAAATTGTCCTCGATAAGTTGCTGGCTTCTTTGATGAGAATCTCGTTAGAAAATGCGGGTGCTCAATTAGGTTTTCTGATTTTAGTTAGAGATGGTCAACTGTTGATTTCAGCTAAAGCATCAGTATTTGCTGAAGATGTAGCTGTGCTGCAATTTACGCCTGTTGGAGACTATCATGATTTACCTGTGACGGTGATTAATTATGTGGAAAGGACTCGCTCGGATTTGGTGTTGAGCAATGCGGCGGGTGAGGGACTATTCACAGCCGATCCTTACATCGCTAAACACCAACTGCAATCGATTTTGTGTACTCCAATCATCAATCAAGGCAAACTGATCGGCATTCTTTATTTAGAAAACAATTTGACTGTCGGAGCATTTACTCCCCACAGATTGGAAGTTTTAAGGTTGCTTTCTTCCCAAGTTGCTATTTCTTTGGAAAATGCTCTGCTTTACAATTCTGTGGAACAGAAAGTACAAGAACGGACGCAGGAGTTAAATGAAAAGAACGAGCGTTTAGAACAAACTTTGCGCGAACTGAAACTCACTCAAGCTCAATTAATCCAAACGGAAAAAATGTCTAGTTTGGGGCAAATGGTCGCTGGTGTAGCCCACGAGATTAATAATCCTGTAAGTTTTATCTACGGCAATCTTAATCCGGCTAGCGAATACGTTAAAGACTTGCTAAAATTGATTGAGCTTTACCAGCAGCACTATCCAGAACCTGCTGATGAAATTCTAGAAGAAATAGAAACTATTGAGCTGGAATTTTTGAGCGAGGATTTGCAAAAGCTGCTGGATTCCATGAAAGTAGGAGCGGAAAGAATCCGGGATATTGTGCTAAGCTTGCGGAATTTTTCGCGCCTAGACGAAGCGCAAATGAAGTCGGTAGATATCCATCAAGGCATCGACAGTACGGTGATGTTGCTGCAACCGCGCTTGAGAAAAGAGGGCGGGCGTTTGGGAATTGAGGTAATTAAAAATTACAGCACGCTACCCCTAATTACTTGTTATGCGTCTCAGTTGAATCAGGTATTTATGAATATTTTGACAAATGCGATCGATGCTCTCCTCGTCGCAAGAGATGCCCCGGAAAACTCTCATCAACAGCCTACGATTACAATTTCTACAGAGGTGACTGATAGGAATTCTGCCATAATTAAGATTGCCGACAGCGGGCCAGGGATGAGCACTGAGGTGCTACACAAGATATTCGATCCATTTTTTACCACTAAGCCCGTGGGTTCGGGAACTGGTTTGGGATTGTCTATTTCTCACTCGATTGTGGTTAGTTCTCATGGCGGAAAATTGACTTGCGTTTCTGCACCAGGAGAGGGGAGCGAGTTTATTATTGAAATTCCGATCGCCCCCAGGCAAGTTTTGTAATCGGCGCAACCATCAACCCAAATCCCCAAATCAATTCCAGTTAGCAACCCTTAACAATTCGGCCACGCATTGCGTTTACTAAACTTTGACTTCGCAATTTAAACTCGGCGAAAACTCTGTCGCCAAGTCGATCGCTCGGGTTTCGACAAAAGGGCTATGGCCCTTTTGCAGCCGCACTGAGGACTTTTCATCGCGACGAGGTGGCAATGCTCCGATAAAGCATAAAAAGTATCATATTTTTCATGAAAAAAGTAAATATTGTGTGTATCTTCACGATCGAACTGTAGATAGTAGATCATACTAAAATAAAAGTAATTTCCGATCATGAAGATACGTCACTTCGGCAAAACTCAGGCGATCCCATTGCAGCTCATACTGATCGTGCCATTTGTTTTGCAAATCTTTGGAGCGGTCGGTCTGGTGGGATATTTGTCGTTCAAAAATGGACAGAAAGCGGTAAACGACCTGGCGAATCAGTTGATGGATCAAACCAGAATTTCGGTGAATCAACATCTGGAGGCTTATTTATCTATTCCACATCAAGTGATTCAGATTAACGCCGATGCGATTCGGATGGGATTGCTAGATGTGCGCGATCGCCAAACCCTCGGTAAGTATTTCTGGCACCAAATGCAGGCCTATGACCTCAATTACATCGGCATTGGACTGACCACGGGTGAGGGAGTAGGAGCCGCACGCTACGACCCCAGAACCGTCGTGATTGATGATTGGAGTCCCAAACCGCCGAATAATGTCACCAACTATGCCACCGATAACAAAGGCGATCGCACTCACGTCGTGACTATTTATGATTGGGACAACTTGCAAGAACCCTGGTACACCGAACCCATGAAAGCAGGTAAACCCATCTGGTCGCGGATCGTCACCGTAAATTATCCCAATCATCCCTACATCGCTGCCTCCGCTGGTCGCCCCATCTATGACGCAAATAATCGCTTGCTAGGAATGGTTGGAGTCGATATCCATCTGTTGAAACTGAGCGATTTCTTACGGAATATAGATGTCAGTAGCTCAGGGCAGGTTTTCATCATGGAACGAAATGGGCTGTTGATCGCAAATTCTGCCAAAGAACAGCCCTTTACCACCGTCAAAGACGAAATTCGGCGTTTGAAGGCGATCGACAGTCCCAATCCCATCGTGCAGGGAATTGCCAAACAAATCCAGCAACGCTTCAAAGGGTTTCAATCCATTTCTGGAAACACGGATCTCCGACTTGATTTTCAGGGAGAACTCTACTATGTGCAAGTCACTCCCTGGCGCGACCAATATGGATTGGATTGGTTAGTGGTGGTGAGTGTGCCAGAAAGCGAGTTCATGGCACAGATTGATGCCAATACTCGCACCACAATCTTGCTCTGCTTAGCAGCATTGGGGGTAGCTTGTGGGATGGGCGTTCTCACCTCCGGCTGGATTGCGCGTCCGATTCTGCGACTGAATCGGGCGAGTGAGGCAATAACATCTGGCAACTTCGACCAAGGTGTAGAAGACAGCCGTATTCAAGAACTCAACGCCCTTGCCAACTCCTTTAACCACATGGCAAGACAACTGCGCGAATCTTTTACCGCCTTAGAAAAAAGTAATGCAGAATTAGAAGACCGGGTGGAAAACCGCACCGTTGAACTCAAAAACGCCCTAAGTGAGTTGCAACGCACCCAATCACAGATAATTCAGAGCGAAAAAATGTCTAGTTTGGGGCAACTGGTTGCGGGAGTCGCCCACGAAATTAACAACCCGGTCAACTTCATTCACGGCAACCTCGTCCATACACAGCAATACACCCAAGATTTGTTAGAGTTCGTGGAGCTTTATCGACAGCACTATCCTAACCCTGCTGACGAAATTCAAATTGCAGCCGAAGAAATCGACCTGGAGTTCTTGCAAGAAGACCTGCCAAAAATGCTGTCTTCGATGAAAATGGGTACCGATCGCATCCGCCAAATTGTCCTATCGCTACGAAACTTTTCGCGGATGGACGAAGCAGACTTTAAACCAGTGGATATCCATGAGGGTATTAACAGCACCCTACTGATTTTGCAACACCGCCTCAAAGATAGACCGGAACGACCGTCTATTAAGGTGATTCAAGACTACGGTTCTCTACCCCTGGTGGAATGCTACGCCGGACAACTCAATCAGGTGTTTATGAATATTCTCACCAATGCGATCGATGCTCTCCTCGTAGCAAGAGATGACCCGGAAAAATCTCATCAACAGCTTGCTATTACAATTTCTACAGAGGTGACAGACAGGAATTCTGTCATAATTAGAATTGCCGACAGCGGGCCGGGGATGAGCACTGAGGTGATGCACAAGATATTCGATCCATTTTTTACAACTAAGCCCGTGGGTTCGGGAACTGGTTTGGGATTGTCTATTTCTCACTCGATTGTTGTCAATTCTCACGGCGGAAAATTGACTTGCGTTTCTGCACCAGGAGAGGGGAGCGAGTTTATTATTGAAATTCCGATCGCCCCCCGGCAAGTTTTGTAATCGGCGCCACTCACTATTAACCAACATCCCCAAATAAATTCCAGTTAGCAACTCTTAACAATCCGGCCACGCCTTGCGTTGTCATATCAAATCTGTTAGCATCCGAATTCTTCATATATCTCTTCTTTTCATCTGCGTGAATCTGCGTCAATCCCTTGTCATCTGCGGTTAATACATTCTATTTTTTTAACCGCAGATGAGGGCAGATAAACGCAGATGAATTAGAGAAATTCCGGTTGCACCGTCTGTAATTGTTGACGCTTCGGCGAAGCTAATCTGCCATCGCTGTTGAAGGAATTCATAAAATAAGTTAGTGATAAAGTTTCCAGCATTCTCGCGCAATTTCCCAATCCTCCTGCGTGTGAATGACCAAAATTCTCACCGCTGAATCCACTGCAGCAATATCTTCATCCACTGGCGACTGTTGGTTCTTCTCCCCATCCAATTTTAAACCCATAAATCCAAAAGCTTCGCAAGCAGCCGATCGCACAACAGCAGAATTTTCCCCAACTCCCGCCGTAAAAATCAAAGCATCCAACCCTCCCAAACTCGCCAGCATCGCGCCAATTCCAGCCCGCAAACGGTGAATGTAAATATCCAAAGCAAGTTGAGCTCTCTCATTACCTTGGGCGATCGCATCTCCAATCTGCCGCATATCGCTAGATACCCCAGAAATCCCTTTTAAACCAGAATTACGATTGAGAATATTATCTAATTTTTCAGAAGTTAAATCTTCTCGCCTTAACAAATGAATTATAATCCCAGGATCGATCGAACCCGATCGACTTCCCATCATCAAACCTTCCACAGGCGTAAATCCCATCGTCGTGTCAACACTCCAGCCACCGCGAATGGCTGCCAGAGAACATCCGTTGCCCAAATGACAGCTAATCAACCGCAAATCTGCCAAATTTTTACCCAGAATGTCGGCGGCCCGACGCGCGCAATATTGATGGCTAATCCCGTGAAAACCGTAACGCCGAATCCCATTTTCCAGCCATTCATAAGGGCCGGGATACACAAAGGCTGCCGGCGGCAATTGTGCGTGAAAAGCTGTATCAAATACTGCTACTTGTGGCACATCTCCGAGGATTTTTTCCATGGCTTCGATGCCTTCCAAGTTAACCGGATTGTGTACCGGCGCGAAAACAGATAAACGGGCGATCGCCTCTTTAACATCCGGTGAAATCAACGTACTTTGCTGATAGTCTTGCCCGCCATGTACCACGCGGTGGCCGACAATATCAATTTCCTTTAAACTAGGAATAACTTGAGTTTTACCCTGCCACAGAGTCTCCAGCATTCGAGTAATAGTCGCTTCGCGAGAGTCTGAGGCGAATTCTTCCTCAAGTTCAGTCCCAGAGGCAGTTTCTACCTTCAACTGGGCCACGCCTTCGCGGTGACTCCAGTCAATTTGCGCTTCCCAGAGGGGTTGCGGCGGGCGATCGGGCAGGACATCGTTTAACTCGTAAAGACAGCTCTTTTGACTGCTAGAACCCGCATTTAACACCAGTATTTTCATGCTTGATTATGTCCTGTTAATTCGTTCTTTCGATCGCTAGGCGATTGAAATCGCGTCTTGTCAAACTTTCGTCCCAGCAGAGGGGGACTAAAAAATCTTGAGACTAAGGGAAAATTATTAAGAAAAATGTCGAAAAATTAACTGTTAATGCAATCTGTAGCTAACAGTTGCATTTTTTTGATATATATTCTAGGCAGATTTTCATTTACTAAAGTTTAAGGAGCCGATCGATGTTTACACCAATTTTACTTGCCACTGTCGCCAGAACCGTAGAGTGGAGCCCCACGACTGGTTTGATTATGATTATTTGCAATATTTTAGCTATTGCGATCGGCAGATCAACCATTCAAAAGCCTCACACAGGCCCAGCCGCGCCCTCATCGGGTTTGGTCGGCGGCTTGAGTTTGGGTGCACTTGTGGGAAGTCTCTGCTTCGGTCATATTTTGGGAACGGGTACGATTTTAGGATTGTCTTACATAGGCGCGATTTAGTTTCAGACTGTAGGGTGCGCCCCCGCACCTTACCCGCAATTTCAAGTACCGGGTAAATTGCGGAGAGTTTCATCCATGTACGATCGATCGCCCAAAACCTCCAACATTGGCCCGCGCACATCAAACTTGACAACACTCACAGAAGCTGCTAAAGCGGCAATGCGATTGCGGTAACTTCCCAAATCGATCCCCAACAAACTGCACAGAATAATCCGAATAGTCGCCTTGTGCGAGACAACCAAAACATTACCGCTCTTGTACTTTTCCTGAATTTCGGCGATAACTAAGGACGATCGGCTAGCAATTTGCACAGAAGTTTCCCCCTCAGTCGGTGGATTCCAAGCCGGTTCCGTCAACCAATTAATGTAATCTTCAGCATATTTTTCGCGAACCGATTCAACTGTTTCACCCTCCCACTTGCCGTACTTAATTTCCCTCAATCCATCGCGCAGTTGCATTTCAATTCCCACAGCATCGCACAAAGGTTTAGCCGTAGCGATTGTACGTTTCATGGGACTGACATAAACAGCATTCCAAGGCAATTTTGCGTAAGTTGCAGCAAATTGTTCGGCCATCATAGAACCTTCCGGTGTTAATTCTGCGTCGAGGTCGCCGCAGTAGCCGCCAGTCTTGCTGTAAGTTGTTTCACCGTGTCGGACAAAGTAGATTTTTAAGCTCATGAGTTAATTGTGTGTGAATTTTACTATGTTAGCAAAAGAGTTTAAAAAACTCCTTCAAATCATCGAGTGCAGGATTATCCCAATCCCAAATATCTTTTTTGTGTTTCATAACATAATCAAAATGTAACATACTGCATTTGTTTCCAGCTTGTTTCTGATCCTGCTTTGAGCAAGTATCAAACCTAATATAGTTGCTAATCCAAAATTTATCAAACTCTTTATGGTTGATTTTCTTTCCCTTATTTTCTAGGCAAATTTTCCAGCTATCCAAGCAATCAGCATAAGGAGAATCTTTAGCCTTGATTGCCTTTAAAAGCGTTTCCAGTTCGCCTTTACCTTCAAAATTTGTAAAGTAACAAGCCAATTTTGAATTTGTTCCATTATCTCCACAAATATCGATAAATTGTTTAGTGCTTGACAAACTTTCAGAGTCAAACACATCTTTTATACATTTATTTACAAATTCCACCCGCTCTTGCTCTGAATGGTTATCGATATCAATGATAATTCCAATTTTTTCTATATCTCTTTTTGGAAGGTCGGCTTCTAAAGCTTTTAAAGTAGTAATTAATTTTGTTTCGCTCAAGCCTTCCAAAGGTTCATAATCATCTATATAAATAGGTTTTTCTACCAGGATATCGCAGTTAAGTTGGTCAACCATTGCCTGCATAAAAATTGCATCATTTTTACTTTCTACTATGACAATATTACTCACCTCTCACTCCTTTTTGATGCTCTAGTGCGTAATTCAAAGTTTCCAAATCGCGCCGGATGCCGATTATTTGATTTGTTTTCGGTTTCTTCGCTAGTTCAAAATATGCGCTGCTACATTCCTGATTGGTTTTTAAACCAACATCGGCAAATGCTTGAAGCATTTCTAAACTGTGAGTTGTTGCAAAGATCTGGGTATCCAGTTCAACCGCCAACCGAAATAACACTCTCCAAAATTCCTGCTGGTTTGTATAGTGTATGCCATTTTCTATCTCATCGATCAGCAAGATTTTATGTTCATTGTTTACCAGTTTAAGAATAATATCTGCCACCCTATTGATTGCATCTCCAAACAAGGATAAAGGCAAACGGCTTTCACCTTTTCTTCTCAAATAAAGCATAGGTTCACCAATTGAAAAACTTTCGACTGATTCTATTACTGGATCTAGAACTTGAAAAGCTTTCAAAACTTCGCTATCTTTTTCATCTAAACGTGCTCTATCGTATGCTTCTGTAAGGTTTTTCCCCGAATTCCTCATAAAAGATGGAATGATGGGCGATGAGCCGTCAGTATTAGGAATGTTTGAAGTAATTACACCCTTGGAGCTAGCGATTACAGACGATTTAATAGGTTCCTCATCATTTCTAGTTAACTTAATAGTTAATACAGATAAACCTGACGTATTACTCGACAAAAAATCTATAACCTCGCCAGCATCTTTATTTGAAAAAATTTCTTTTAAATTACTAGATTTATCAATTGAGACTTCTATTTGATGAATTTCTTTATTCTCATGTTTTCCGATAATTAGTATAACTTTACCTTTGTCAAGTAGATAAAATAAGTTATCCCAAGCTCTATCAGGCATAGCTTCAATAACTTTTGAGGGCTCCCTTCTTAACGCTTTTAGAGTTACTAAACTTCTAGCTTGTGGAGCGTCATTGAGCAGTAAGGCTTCTAGCAATGCTGTCTTGCCAGCATTGTTTTTACCGCCGATTAAATTGACTCTTTCAAACCCAGAAATTTTGATTTGCTCAAAACACCTAAAATTTTGGATTTCTATTTCTTTCAGCATTACCAATCCTGTTTAATTAATCTAACTCATCTGCGTTAATCTGCGTGTATCTGCGGTTAAAAAAAGAGAATTTGTTAACCGCAGATGACAATGGATTAACGCAGATTCACGCAGAGGTCGAGAAGCGATCGCACCTAGCCCGGTGCACCGGATCGCACGGTTTGATCTCCAGTCGTTGTCGGATCTTTCGTTTCCTTCGGCGCTTCCGACGCAACCGCGCCCGCGTGCGGCCACTGCCAGTCGCGGATTTCCGGCATATCATCGCCGTGTTCGTTGATATACTGCCTGTGTTCGATCAGCTTGTCACGGATAGCTTGTTTGCCGTAAGCTGCGACAGAACTCAGTTTCGGAACGCGATCGAGTACATCTCCAACTAAATGGAATCGATCGAGGTCATTAATCACCACCATATCAAACGGCGTCGTAGTCGTTCCCTCTTCCTTGTAACCCCGAACGTGAATATTCGGGTGATTTGTCCGGCGATAAGTCAAGCGGTGAATCAGCCAAGGATAGCCGTGAAAAGCAAAAATTACTGGCTTATCTTTCGTGAACAAAGTATCAAAATCCTTGTCAGACAAACCGTGGGGATGTTCGCTAGCAGGTTGCAGCGTCATCAAATCCACCACATTCACCACCCGCACTTTTAAATCGGGATAATCTCGGCGGAGAATGTCAACAGCAGCCAAAGTTTCCAGCGTCGGAACATCACCAGCGCAAGCCATCACCACATCCGGTTCGCCACCTTTATCGTTGCTAGCCCACTCCCAAATGCCGATGCCGACGGTACAGTGTTTAATCGCAGAATCCATATCCAAATACTGCAAGGCCGGCTGCTTCCCTGCAATAATCACGTTGACATAGTTGCGACTGCGGAGACAGTGATCCGTTACAGACAGCAAAGTATTCGCATCTGGCGGCAAATAAATCCGCACCACTTCCGCTTTCTTGTTAATTACGTGGTCGATAAAACCCGGATCTTGGTGAGAAAAACCATTGTGGTCTTGTCGCCAAACGTGAGAAGTTAGTAAGTAATTCAGAGATGCGATCGGTCTGCGCCAAGGAATGTGACGAGTAGTTTTCAACCACTTGGCGTGTTGATTGAACATCGAATCGATGATGTGAATAAACGCCTCGTAGCAGGAGAAAAAGCCGTGGCGTCCCGTCAGTAAATAGCCTTCCAGCCATCCCTGACATAAATGTTCGCTGAGAACTTCCATCACCCGGCCTTCGGGGGAGATGTGGTCGTCTTCGGGCAAAATTTCCCCCGCCCACACCCGGTTCGTCACTTCAAACACCGGATCGAGACGATTTGAGGCCGTCTCGTCAGGCCCGACAATGCGGAAATTGGCGTTTTCCTGATTCAGTCTCATCACGTCTCGCAGGAAGCGGCCAGAAACGCGGGTTGCTTCTGCCATTACAGTGCCCGGTTTTTGCACATCAACGGCGTAGTCCTCAAATTTCGGCATTTTTAAGTCTCGCAGCAGCAGGCCGCCGTTAGCGTGGGGATTTGCCCCCATACGTCGAGCTCCCTTGGGTGCGAGTTCTGCCAATTCGGGAATTAACTTGCCCTTTTCGTCGAAGAGTTCTTCCGGCTTATAGCTTTTCATCCAATCTTCGAGGAGTTGGACGTGTCCCGGCTTAGAAGCCATTTCCGAAAGTGGGACTTGGTGCGATCGCCAATAATCCTCAGTTTTCTTACCGTCTACTTCCTTCGGCCCCGTCCAGCCTTTGGGAGTTTTCATCACAATCATCGGCCACTGGGGACGGCCCGAATAGCCCTCTGTCCGGGCTTTTTCCTGAATCGCCTTAATTTCGCCGATCGCGGTATCGAGAGTTGCAGCCATCAACTGGTGCAAGGTTTCCGGGTCTGAACCTTCCACCCAATAAGGTTTGTAGCCGTAACCGACCATCAAACTTTCCAATTCCTCGCGCGGAATGCGGGCCAACAGCGTAGGATTGGCAATTTTGTAGCCGTTCAAGTGCAAAATCGGCAACACGGCCCCGTCCCGAACCGGGTTGAGAAACTTGTTAGAATGCCAGCTAGCAGCCAAGGGGCCGGTTTCCGCTTCCCCGTCACCGACAACGGCCGCCACAATCAAATCGGGATTGTCGAAGGCCGCCCCGTAAGCGTGGACGAGGGCGTAGCCGAGTTCGCCGCCTTCGTGAATCGAACCGGGGGTTTCCGGGGCGACGTGGCTGGGGATACCGCCGGGAAAGGAGAACTGTTTGAACAGCCGTTTGATACCCTCTTCATCTTGGGAAATGTTCGAGTAATATTCGCTGTAAGTTCCTTCGAGATAGGTGTTGGCGACCAAGCCCGGCCCGCCGTGTCCGGGACCTGCGATGTAGATGGTGTTGAGGTCTTGGGCTTTGATGATGCGGTTGAGGTGAACGTAGATGAAGTTGAGGCCTGGAGTCGTGCCCCAATGTCCGAGGAGTCTCGGTTTGACGTGTTCGATTTTGAGGGGTTCTTTGAGTAGGGGGTTGTCGAGGAGATAGATTTGTCCGACGGATAGGTAGTTTGCCGCCCGCCAGTAGGCGTTCATTTTGTGTAGTTCTGAGTCGGAAAGCGGCTTTAATTGCGGGATCTCGGTTGTTCCTAGCATCATCAGCGATTGACTCCTAAGTTGTGCTTGTTTTGTAAAGTGCGATCGAGAAGTGCGATCGGTATTAATTTGTTATTTGTGACATTTTGTATTTAAACTCCATGTCTTCCACGCAAACTATTGAATTCTAGCTCGTTTATGCCTCCATTAAAGTTTAAATCAATGTTAATTTCTGGCTAAACATCGCACGATTCTGAGGAAAAAAAAGCCGCTACTTGCGGGGATCAAGGGATTAAGCAATATATAATAGGATTTACACAAGAGTTTTTGTAGGCTGTGCACTCCGCACTGAGCCGTAGAATATGTTGCGAGTAGTAGGATGTGTTGTTCAAGTCCCCAAAAAGATACTTCTCAAGGTAGAAGTCATAAGAATTTATAGGTGAATATAATTTCACTTTGTGCCTGCTGATGGCTGATACCAGTTATCATAAAAAATTCAACTGTAGGCAATATCCAAAGCTTTATGTCCTCAGTCATTCCCCATTCTTTAATCTAAAATTAAAAATGGTATGACTCGTTTTGGGTTAATTTTTTTAGGTTCGTTTAAGCTCAGGGTAAAAGGGCGATTAATTTTTATAATGAGAGAGATTTAGCCTGATTTTAAACAGATATAGCAATGCTATTTCATTTGTAAAAAAGCTTTTTTTTATGAACCGCAGAGGCGCAGAGGGCGCAGAGGAAGAGAGCAGAGATAAAGGAATTGCGTATAATAGCAAATACATATTATCTAATTATTAACGCAAAATTTAGCTAACACCTGGCAAGGAATTAGCCCAACTCTCGGTGTCTGTGGGGGTGATGCTTGTATGAGAAATACTTGCATTCCTATTTGGGAACTGGTGAGCTTTCATCGTTTGGGTATGAACGAGTCTCGACTCTTAGATAACTATTCCACACTAACTGCTACTGATTTAGCAAATGCGTCGGCTTATGCGGCAGCTTTTCCAGATGAAAGTGACATAGCTATCCGCAAGAATGACGAGGATTGAAATAATGGCGCGTCTTTATGGTGACGAACAATTTCCCAGAGAAATTGTAGAATTGCTGCGCCAGATGGGGGACAATATTCTGACAGTGCAAGCAGCCGGAAAGGATAACCTAAAAAATCCGGACGCAGAAGTGTTAGCTTTTACAGTCAGTGAAAATTGAGCTGTTTTAACTCTAAATCGCCGTTATTTTATCAGACTGCACAGCTTACAGTCTGACCATGCTGCAATTATTGTCTGTAGGGGAGAGGATGATTTCACAGAATGACTGCTAATCTTAATCAGGCTATTTCCTCACTTGCAACATTAACAGGTCAAGTGATTCGAGTCGATCGCACTTTCGCGACCATCTATATCTTAAGCGATCGCCACAAAGTAAACTCAAGCAATCTCAATCCGAAAATCACTGCATCGGTTTGATTGCTGGCTAGATGCCATCGCCGATATTTCTCGGTGAAAAAACTTAGGAGGCGACTAAAACAGGACTCTCTGAAATCCGGCAAACATTGGACACAGTTGGCTGGTGGGCAACGACTCGCACTTCGTGAGGATAGCGGGGACGGGGGTCATTTTCTAACCAGATGGGCGGTACCATCATCACTTCATAGTAAGCGATCGTATGCAAAACCCCAGGCTGGGACTTCAACTCTACTGTTAAGCCCGCTCTGTACTCAAATGCTTCTTCCCAGTCTAGGTTTCCATTCATATCCATATTCATATCCATCGGGATCGCGCCTCTTAATCTTGTTTCTTTTCTCAATTGTAGAGCGCTACATAAAACATTGGGTACTTTCTGTTGCTTAGGATACAATTTGTAACCTTATATATACGTTCCCTGACAATTGAACAGAGAAGAGCAATTGTCAATAAGTAAATAGGATGATTTGGCCCACAGGTGACAAGCAAGCCCAAAAGCTAGGCTTGACAAGAGTTTGAGTTGATACGTCTCAAAAAAAATAGGGGCGATCGAACCGCGCAGACGTTTATGAGACAAAGGAAAAGAACAGAAGAGAATTTTAAGGACGGAAGTACAAACCTATTTTTGCCAGCTTGTCTAGTATTTTGTAAATAAAGAAACTCGGTTTTTTTAATAAACCGGGTTGCTGCATGAGTGAAAACTAAACTAATTTCACTTGGTTTTCTTCTTGGTCGCAGTCGCCGTATTTTTAGCAAGCCAGATCCTGCTTCATTTCTTTGTGGCAGATGTCTAAGACTCAAAGTAAAATATGCCATAATATAAAAATTAGTTTCATAGCTTTGCACCTATGACCGCCCAAATCACCCTAAATCTGCCAGATGAAGTCTATCATCAAGCAGAATTGCTAGCGCAGCAACGCCACCGCACCGTGAGTGAGATTCTAGTAGAAACTCTGGAAAATTTTCTCTTACCAACCGCTAAACCAGTATCAGCACTGTCTGATTCAGAAGTAATCACTCAGACTCAACTCCGGCTGCAACCACTCCAAGAACAACGATTGAGTGAATTGCTAGACCGCCAACAATCCGCAGGGTAAGCTCATCTAATTTGGTATAATATGAACTTGACAAAGTTAACAAAATAAGCATAAGAGACTGTGTAGGC
>NZ_JAUBSD010000077.1:0-37810 GCF_036704575.1 Microcoleus sp. K5-D4 | reverse complement strand
TACAATTATGAGTTAGCTTTCAGATCTAAAATTCAAAACCTTTAATTATAACATAGATTTTTTTTGCAAGAGGTCTAGTCATTTTGCCAATTCGTGCTAACGACTTCAACAACAAGCGGAATTGATGCGCCTTGAGTCACAGTTGAGAACTTTTGCCACAGAGGTTCTGATGCTAAATTGGGGCGATTTAATATCAGAATATCTGGAGAATAAGCAGAGTCATTTTCGAGGTTTTTAACTAATGCTTGTTTGGGGAAAATGTACGGAAGTTTTAGCCTTCTAGACTCAGCGTTTAATTCTGAACCTAAAAAACTGATAACTTCTTCATGCTCTCCTAATGGCTGTGACATTTCAACAATCTCTCCATTGTGCAGTTCATAACGTGCATTTTCGGGCTTCCATTCCGCAAATTCTTCAAAAGTTAGCGGTTTACTTGCTATTTGAATCATGGCTATTCTCCTTAGTGATGACTGGGGCGGGCTATTCGGCTCACCCCACAAGATAACTCACTCTGTGTGGAACAGGCCGGAAAGCCTGTTCAATAAAATAAGGCTAAATGCAAGTTCCTACCTACATTATATTACCCATTGTCAATGCCCAATGCCCAATTACCAATGCCCAATTACCAATTCTTAATTACCAATTCTTAATTACCATTTTATCAATTGTGCATCTTGATTAAAAAACTTCCGGGACAATCCCTCAGTCAACAGCAGAGTTGCGATTACAGTTGCCAGCGCTAACACAAACATAATCAAAATCTGGTAAGATGCTGCATTGAGAGGACTGATACCGCTCAGCATTTGACCTGTCATCATTCCGGGTAAAGTCACGATTCCTACCACCGTCATTGTATTTAAGAGCGGGATTAATCCAGCTTTGATCGCATCTTTGCGGTACTGCTTTACTGCTTGCTGCGGCGTCGAACCTAAACTTAAATGGGTTTCTATTTCTAACTGGCTGCTATTAACTGTACTGACAAGTCTTTCGCCCGCGATCGCCCCGGAGTTCATAGCATTGCCCAAAATCATACCCGCTAAGGGAATCAGGTATTGCGGTTCGTACCAAGGGTCAGGTTGCAAAATTAGCAAGTTTGTATAGGCGAGAGTCAAGGCCGTACTGATAAAAATTGAACCCCAAACTAAGGGCAGTAAGTTCTTGATTTTTTTGCTGATGCGGTTGCTGGCAACCATGCTAGCTGTTGTCAGCATGATTGCTAAAACTGCTAAAACCAGCCAAGGATTTTTCCCCTCCGGGTCAAATACGACTGCGAGCACGTATCCGACTAAGATTAGCTGGATCAGGGTGCGCCCTGCGGCGATCGCGATCGCCCCCTCCAATCCCAATCCCTGCCACGCCGAAAGCCCGATCGCGATCGCCACCATCCCCAAAGCCCAACCCAAATCTGTAAAATCTAGCTCAATTAACTCCGGCATACCCTTTTGATAATGTGATTGTTTGCCTGTCCAAATATAAGATATTGCAATAAAGGTTTCTGAGAAACAGTTTTGCTGCAAGAATTTGCTTTGATAATGCTTGAAATTTGTGGTGTGAAGAGTGAATAATGTTCCCCCCCTCGACTTAACCCGCCAATACGCGCAGATTGGCGACGAGATAACCGCTGCGGTGCAAAAAGTGCTTGCCTCTGGCGGCTACGTAGGCGGCCCAGCCGTGAAGAGTTTTGAACGAGAGTTCGCCGACTACACGGGAGTTTCCGAGTGCGTGGGCTGTAACTCTGGCACGGATGCGCTGATTTTGGCTTTGCGTGCTCTCAAAATTGGCCCCGGCGATGAAGTGATTACCACTCCTTTTACCTTTTTTGCTTCGGCTGAGACAATTAGCGCCGTCGGTGCAACTCCAGTATTTGTCGATATTGACAGCGAGACTTTTAATCTGGATGTCGAGCTCCTCGAAGCGGCAATTACCGACAAAACCAAGGCAATTATGCCAGTGCACATCTTCGGCCAACCGGTAGACATGACTCGGTTGATGGAAATTGCGACTCGACACAATTTAGCCGTAATTGAAGATTGCGCCCAATCTGTCGGGGCCGAGTGGCAGTCTCGAAAAGTCGGCAGCATCGGCCATGTCGGCTGCTTTAGTTTTTATCCGACCAAAAATTTAGGCGCTTGCGGTGACGGTGGCGCGGTGACGACAAATGATCCAGCCCTCGCAGCTTCGATGCGAGTGCTCAAAGAACACGGACAGTCTTCTAGATATTTCTACGAAGAAATCGGGTACAACAGCCGTTTAGATGCCCTGCAAGCGGTGATTCTCAGCATTAAATTGCGGTATCTCGACAGTTGGAACGCGCAGCGGCAGGAGAAAGCGGCACTTTACAGCGAATTTCTCTCCCGCGTGCCCGGAGTTGCCCTCCCCAAAGAATTGCCGGAAGCAAAAGGAGTTTGGAATCAATACACGATCCGGCTGACAAGTCCAGAAGAGGCGCAAAATTCCTCTGGCAATTTTCGAGATTGGATGCGGGCTCAGTTGCAGGAAGCTGGCATCGGTTCGATGGTTTACTATCCGTTACCTTTGCACCTGCAACCTGTTTACAAATCTTTAGCTTATCAAGCAGGTCAGTTGCCAAAGGCTGAGCAAGTTTGTCGCGAAGTCTTGTCTTTGCCGATGTTCCCGGAACTGTCGAGGGATCAACAAGAGCGGACGATTTATGGGCTGAAAGATTGCTTGGCAAAGGCCGATCGCATCCGGTAGCTTTGGCGCGATGGCATCAGCGAGGGAAATGCAGGAGGAGAAAAGAATTGCAGGGTTGCAGTGTTGTGAGAATGTGCAGCGGTCAGGGAGAGCCGTTAAGTATTTTGACCGATCACTTGTACTTTTATGTACTATATTTAATGAAAAGAAACAAATTTAGGCTAGCAATCCGCCTCGAACGGGTGCATTTTCCGCTCGCCTAAAACTTGCAGTGCGATCGGTCAATGATGAAGAAGGAAGAAGGAAGAGGGAAGAGGGAAGAACGAAGAAGGAAGAACGAAGAACGAAGAATAAATAATATTTGAACTTTCGACTTCCATCCCCGATGCCCGATGCCCGATGCCCGATGCCCGATGCCCGATGCCCAATTCTCAATTTAACCTGTAATTTTCAGAAGATAAGAGGAAAATAAACGAGTGCCTCAGTATCAATTCACTCAGGCTAGACGCTACGATCCACAAGCGATCGCTCAGTATTACCGCAACCGTCCTTGGAAAGCAATTTGGCGCGCAATTACCGTTATTTGGTCTTTTGCGGGCTTCGTGCTGGGGATGCTGTGGGACAGTTGGCAGCACGAAGTCGCAGCACACCAGCCGGAACGGGCCGCCCACCTGCGACAAATACTCACTCGCTTGGGCCCCACTTTCATTAAAGTCGGCCAAGCCCTTTCTACCAGACCGGATTTGATCCGCAAAGACTTTCTCGAAGAATTGATCAAACTTCAGGATCAATTGCCGCCGTTTGACTCGGTGCGCGCTTTCGAGATTATTGAAGCGGAACTCGATCGCAAAATTAGCGAAACCTATAGCGAAATCTCTCCCGAACCTGTCGCCGCGGCAAGTCTCGGTCAAGTCTACCGAGCTCGCCTCCTCACCGGGGAAGCAGTAGCAGTCAAGGTTCAGCGACCGAATTTGCTGCCAGTTTTGAGCCTGGATCTTTATTTAATGCGCTGGGCCGCTGGATGGTTGGGCCCCTTGTTGCCGCTGAATCTCGGTCACGACCTTTGTTTAATAGTCGATGAATTCGGTATCAAATTGTTCGAGGAAATTGATTATATCAATGAAGGACGCAACGCCGAGAAATTTGCGACAAATTTTGCCGATGACCCGACAGTAAAAGTTCCGAGTATTTACTGGCGTTATACTTCAAATTGCGTTCTCACTCTCGAATGGATTGACGGCATCAAGCTGACAGATATGGCAAGTGTTAAAGCCGCAGGTTTGGATACCGATAGTTTAATTGAAGTCGGAGTCCGCAGCGGTTTGCGGCAGTTGCTGGAACACGGATTTTTTCATGCTGACCCCCATCCGGGAAATCTGTTTGCCTTAGCGGACGGCCGCATGGCTTACATTGATTTTGGGATGATGGATCAGATGGAAGAAACAACTAAAGAAACTTTGGTTGATTCTGTGGTTCACTTGATCAACAAAGATTACTTACAATTAGCCAAGGATTTTGTCAAACTGGGCTTTTTGACACCAGATACAGATATTATGCCGATCGTTCCGGCGTTGGAATCTGTATTAGGTGATATCGTCGGCGAAAAGGTGTCAGATTTTAACTTTAAGACGATTACAGACCAGTTTTCGGAGTTGATGTACGATTATCCTTTCCGGGTGCCGGCGAAATTTGCCTTAATTATTCGCTCTCTGGTGACAGAAGAAGGTTTGGCCCTGACGCTGAATCCCGATTTCAAGATAGTCGATGTGGCGTATCCTTATGTAGCGCGGCGTTTGTTGAACGGAGAATCTCCGGCACTGCGGCGGCGACTGATTGAGGTATTATTCAAAGATGGCAAATTCCAGTGGAACAGGTTAGAGGACATGATCGCGATCGCCCGATCCGATCGTAGTTTCGACTTGCTCCCCACAGCACAACTAGGCTTGCAATTTTTGCTGTCAGAGGAAGGGTCGTTTTTGAGACGCCAGCTAATGTTAGCTTTGATTGAGGACGATCGAATCCACACCGAAGAAGTTCGCAGCCTGTGGAACTTAGTCAAGGAAGATTTGCAGCCCGGTCGCCTTTTCAACGTTGCTCTAGGCGCTTTGACGGAGTTTTCCACAGCAGGAGCAGCGGCGCTAACTCGGTTTTAATTAGAAGGAAGTTCGGCAACGGATTCTGTAACGGATGTAACGGATGTCAGTCCGATGGAAGTCGGAAGAAGGAAGAAGGAAGAAGGAAGAAAAATAATTCTACTCTTCCCAATTCCCAATTCCCAATTCCCAATTCCCAATTCCCCATTCCCCATTTCCAATTACCCAAATTACCCAAATTAAGGAATTATTCGTGTATTATTTTCCAGAACCTCCCTATTTTTTAATGTCGGCTGGACTGCTAGCAGGGATGGCCTCCGGTGTAGCATTTGAAGCAACTCTCAAACAATCCGTACAACAGTGGTCTAAAAATCGTTCTACTCGCACCTTGGCTAACCTGCCAAGGCTACAATTGGTCATACCTTTTCTGGGAATGGCTGGCGGTATTTGCGTATTTTTAGCTTCTGGAATGGAGATTTTTGGCTTCCCAAAACTACTTTCTTATGCCCTAGCTTTGCCACTGACGGTACTCACAGGTTGGCTAGTTTGGACTCAGTTGGGTAAGCTTTTGATCGAGTTAGAACGCGGAGGTTCCCAAGCGCTGGATTTAGATTCTTTTGAACAATGAAAGGTTAACTATCAACCTCTTTTTATCTGAAGGAAGGGGGTTGATAGTTCTCTAAGATTATCCTATTTGATGTTTTTTGAAACGCAGAGAACGCAGAGGAAGAGAAAGAGAAAGAAGAATAGGACAACTTATGCAATAATTTCTGTAAAATTTTTAAAATCTAAAATCTAAAATCTAAAATCTAAAATCTAATGAGTATTGTTATTGTTACGGGTGCGGCGGGATTTATTGGCTCTAACTTAGTAGAAACTCTTTTAAATAGAGGGGACACGGTGATCGGTGTTGATGAGTTCAACGATTATTACGATCCGGATCTCAAGCGCAAGAATATTGCACGATTTGAAAAGTATCCGGGTTTTGAATTGGTGGAAGGCGATATTTTGTCTCTAAATTGGCGAAGTCTTTTATCCGATGTTAAGGTAATATTTCATCAGGCGGCGCAAGCCGGAGTTCGTGCTAGCTGGGGCGATGGTTTTCGCAGTTATACCGAACGCAATATTAACAGCACCCAAGTATTGTTAGAAGCTGCAAAAGATGCGCCAAAATTGCAAAAGTTTGTCTATGCTTCTTCTTCTTCTATTTACGGTAATGCTGAATCTTTTCCCACGAATGAAAATGCTTGTCCGCACCCGGTTTCTCCCTACGGAATTACGAAATTAGCCGGTGAACGTTTGTGCGGGCTTTATTACAAAAATTTTGGTCTTCCGACTACTTCGCTGCGCTATTTTACTGTTTACGGGCCTAGACAGCGCCCCGATATGGCTTTTCACAAGTTTTTTAAGTCGATTTTGTTTGATGAGGCTATTTCAATTTTCGGCGACGGATTGCAAACGCGGGATTTTACGTTTATCAGCGATTGCGTTGCGGCGAACTTAGCAGCGGCTGAGGTTCCGGAAGCTGCGGGGGAAGTTTTTAATATTGGTGGGGGAAGTCGGGTAGTTTTAAAAGAAGTTATTGATACAATAGAGAGAATTGTCGATCGACCTATTCGGATAGATTTTACTGAAGCTGCGAGGGGAGACGCCCGACACACTAGCGCTGATGTGTCTAAAGCCAAGAAAATCTTAGGTTATCAGCCGCAGGTTGCTTTAGAAGAAGGCTTAAGGCGCGAATGGGAGTGGATTCAGTCTTTGTACAGTTAGAGTACAGTTAGATGCTATCTATCCCAGAAATTCCGCAACTTAAATTGAAAATTATTAACTTTTTGACTTCCCCAAGTTTTGAGATTTCTCCCCAAGCGAACCAACAAATTTGGAGGCGCGAGTTTTGGCTGTGTTTCCGGCGAATTCAAATAGCGATAGTGGAGAAATACGTCTCGGTAGGGAATCTCAACATCTTCGCCAGCACACAATCGAGTAAACTTTGCAGCCGAAATACTCATGTAGTGCAAATAAGTAAGCCGCCGTCCTTTATCATATAAAACATTATCTATCACATCAAATTGAGAAGACCAATGATTTCCCGTTACCTGTTCGGGTTGAGCATATGCAAAGTTGTAAAAAGAGATTTTGCTGCGGGCGACTAAATAGTTAAGTAAAGATTGGTCAGATGCACTCAAACACATAATTTCCGCTTCTCCTGATGTTAAGTTATCTAACAGTTGGACTGAATTTTCTCTATTAAATATTTCTTTTTTGGAAGCAAACAAACCTGTACAAAAAGTATGAGAGGGCAGTTGGTCAATATTGAAAATATGTGGCAATTTCTCTGAGGACAAGTCAAATACATAGTTGAGGTCTGATTTGTATTGAAAATCGTTTGCTACCCAATCAACTCGATCGAGTTTTTGATAAATATAATCCAGACAACCCATTAACAGAGTGTCCGCGTCAAAATATACAAATTTGTCAAAAGGCCCGTCAAAACAGCATAATTTTCGATGCCTGGTCAAACAGTGAACTGATTTCAAACCTTGAGCTTGCCAAACTTTTTGAGCTTTGGCGTGAGATGTCCAAGCTTGAGTTGCAAACTCTTCCCAGAAATGAATTGAATCGGTGTTGTCAAAGAGGGTGACATTAGGACGAATTGCAATTTCTCCTCGCACTTTTTTAAGTCTATCATCATAGGGAATGATACAAACGGGAATATCTTTTGCCCCATTGACTTCGAGACTGTTTAACAAAGCGACTAAGTGGTCGAAAACCACATCGTTTGCTAGTATATAAATACCATTAGTCATAATTTTTAAGTTTTTTAAATCCTTTACCAAATATTCCGGTAGGGTGTGTTGGGCGCTGGGGAATGATCTCGGCTTTATCGAATTTATCGACTATCAAAACAGCAGCCAATGCACCTAAATTCTCGCGCAAGGTGCGTTAGCCCCTGGCAGATATCTCGGCTTTATCAAATATTATAACAGCGCCCAACACACGATAAAATATCGCATATTATAACAGCGCTCAACACACCATGCAAAGAGCGAAATATTTTTTGCACTAAATTTGGTTGTTCCTCATTGAGATAACGATAATGTTTCCAAAGTTTCCAATAAGGGCTGCCCGATTTAATCGGGATTCCAGCCCAGTGAATATATTTTAACCTTTTGCCTTTGTCATAAAGAACATAATTTATTTCCTGAAAATGCTGGGAACCAGCCCAGCTTCCCGGTTCGGTTGCTGAATCTTTAACAAGATTGCAGCGCTTGGGAATCAGTTTGAGAATGATATAATTTAGTATAGGTTGGTCTGTGACATTTTGACTAAAGTCAAAATATTCTCGATGCTGCGAACATTCTCGCAAAATCTCATACATTTGCGCTTCTGTAATAGTTCCTTTTTTAGAAGCCCAAAAACCGCTGTTAAATACATCTTGAAGCTGTGATTTGGTAAAGATATTTTGTTCTTTTACAGCGGGTGAAAATACATTTCGCAGTTTTTCGCTGAGGTGGTGGTAGTCGCAGCAAAAAAAGTCTACTTCTGATAGTTTGTTAAGGTTGGCTGCGATGTCTTCAAAGACGATGATATCGGTATCGATGTACAGAAATTCGTCAAGCGGGCCAAACCAGGTGGCGAGTTTTCGCATTTTGTTGGGGAGGGCTAAAAAGTTGCGATCGAACGTTTGGCCAATTTCTCTGGTAAACTGTTCCACAAACTCCACATTTGGGAACAATCGCACGTCGTGGAGAAGGCTGAGTGCGGCTGCGACTTGCTGATAATTGTCGTCGAAGGGAATCAGAAAAACAGGTACTTGACAATTGTACAGACGTATGCTGTTTAAAAGGGCGATCGCACTTTCGATCACCTTATCATTCGCAACAATATAAATACCGCGACTCATACATTTCTCCTCAACCTTCTCAATACCCTTTTTAACAAATTCGGCGCAGAAACCTCAGTATAAGACTTTGGCGCTTGGGCAAAAATCGGACGCTTGGACGGTTCGCGGAGATAGCGGTAATGCAGGAACAAATCGCGATAGGGAAACTCAATATTTTCCCCTGCACAAACTCTCCGAATTAAATCCGGCGGCACACCAATATAATGAATGTAAGTAAGTCGGTTTCCCTTGTCGTACAAAATCTGATCTTGCTCTTCAAAATGTTTAGAAGTGACGCTGCACCCGGTTTTTTCGCCATCCGGGAGGCTGTAAGCAAAATTATAGCTATTCATCCCCGTTTTCATCACCATATAATTGAGCAACGGCTGTTCTCCCGCACCTTCATAGAGAATTTCCGCCTCGCCCGATTGCAGTTGAGCTAACAGCCATTCCCTAGTATTTTGCTCAAACAATCCTTGCTTGCTGGCGTAAAATCCCGAACAAAATATTTCCGAGTCGATCCGATTTTGCTCAAAAACTTCTAGGAGTTTTGGTGACTGAATATTGTATACTTTAGTTGGGTCGCGAAATTGAAAATCATAAACCACAAAATCCGATTCCTCTAACTTCTGAAAAACCGCATCCAGGGAATTCATCACCAAAGTATCCGCATCCATATAGATAAACTTTTCAAACGGGCCGTCGAAAGCGCAAAAGCGCCGGTGTGCGCCGTAAAGCCGGAATTTTTTGCGGTTCAAACGCTCTGGTGCGGCTGCTTGCATGAATTTATCCCATCGCTGAATAGATGCGCTATCTTCATAAACAAAGACGTTGGGACGGTTAACAATTTCAGCTTTAATTTGCTCTATTTGGTCGTCGAAAGGATAAATGCAGACCGGAGTATTTGAGCCTAAGATAATTTCAATACTGTTGAGCAAGGCAATTAGTTGGTCGTAAACTGTATCGTTGGCTAGGGTGCAAATTCCATTCATATCTATTTGTCCGCGAAGGCGGACTTTGTTTGTGTCGTTGCAGTTTCCACCGCCGAATCATTTAGTAAAATGGTAGAAAAGTGCGATCGAGGAAGACTAAAGCACAGAACCGAAAACCAGAGCCACGCGAAAACCGATATACGATTCGCGGTTGCCCACCGAGCCCCTGACGCGATAGGCACTCCGACAACTGACCGCATGGCTGGCCCAGGAACCGCCACGCTGCACTCGGAAATTATCTGTACCAGTTTCTTCCCAAGAACTTCCGTCAGTTGGTGCGCCCTCATACCTATCGTGCCATTTATCGCTGCACCACTCCCAAACATTGCCGTGCATATCGTACAGTCCAAAGGCATTGGGAGGAAAACTCCCGACATCGGTTGTTTTTCCGCGGCAAAGTCCTTTGGGGGCGTTTGCCAAGGGGTAGTGTCCGTTATAGTTGGCTAATTCCGGGGTAATATTTTCCCCAAAATGAAATGGGCTTGTTGTACCGCCACGACAGGCGTATTCCCATTCAGCTTCACTCAGGAGGCGATATTTTTTCCCGGTTTTTTGCGAGAGTTTGCCACAGAATTCGACTGCCATATTCCACGATACTTTTTCTACAGGAAGTTTTTCACCTTGAAACCACGATGGGTTATTTCCCATCACTGCTTGCCACTGTGCTTGGGTGATAGGGTATTTGCCTGCATAAAAAGCGGGTACTTTTACTTGATGCTGCGGATTTTCATCATATATTTTACCTTTTTCAGTTGCTGGCGAACCCATAATAAATGTACCGCCGGGAATATAAACCATTTCCAGCACAACTGGATTCCCTAAATCTTCGCGCAAGAAGTGAGCATAATAACGGCGGCGACAGTTTTCTTTTCCTTCAGCATCAAAAGTGATCGCATCAAAGTCAAAAATAGGCGAATACTTTTGGAACTTCTCTTTTATATTTGGTTCCTCTCTCTCCTTCAGCAACGAATATGCAGCCAACTTCACCTTTATTGATTCATCCTGCAAGGCCGGAATTATCAAGTCTAAACCAGCTTCTCCATATTTCAACGCTTCATACAGTGCGGTGATTCTGACTTCGACAATCGGTGAAGCTAACCGACTCTTAACACCAGGAACCCCGCCTAAGACAGTCGCACCAAATGGCACTTGAGATTGGGCACCGAGTACGGCATCGTATTCTCTGGGTTGATTTTGGTTTTCTGTCATTGCGCTATTTCCTGAGATACAAACTTAGACAGCCAATTGAGCAAGTTCAATTCGTGGAGAATGATTTGTCTGGCTTCGGCAATTTTCTCCCTTGCTTCATGCCAATAATCCGCATTAGCCACAACCTCTTTAATAAATTCTACTCCTTTCTCATCCAAGCTCGGCAGTCGCAGAAAACTCCCCGCCGGCAACAACTTATCCGCCGCCGAACCGCCGTAATAAATTGGCAAACACCAAGCTAATAAAGCATCCCAAAGCTTCTCGCTGACATACCAATCGTTTTCTGCATAATTTTCAATAGCTAAGTTGTAATAGTAGGGTGCGACGGCGTGCCATTTATTGTTCATAGTGCCGTTTCCGCGCGCCCAAGTTGGCAAGTTTCGTCCGTAAAGGTCAAAATCCAATTCTTGCGATCGCAGCAATTTGATAAAATCTAATCTCTGGCGGTGATTGGCGGTGCGGCTAACACCTGAAGTAATCCAAGAACAGGATTTATTTTTCGGCGGCGCAGGCATTTCATCGAGTTCTCGAAACGAGTTAGAGTGATACCAAATCGCGGGCATATAATCGGGTTTGGGTGCGAAATCGTCGGGCCCGGAAATGTAACCGCAATAAAGTTTGGCTTGTTCGTAGTTGGCTTTGGTAATCTCAATTACTTCTGGTAATGGTGGCTCGCGGATCAGGTAAATTATGCGTTCCTTGGGGACACCGCGCAATTTTTCTAGAACGTCATTTTCTGGATTTTGATGCCTGTAGCGACGTATTTTATCGAGCCACGATTGCTTTTTGGGCGGTTGGGGAAAGTCGAATTGATACATGAGTAAAAAGTCTGGTTCTGGGTGGTTGGCGAGCATTTGAATGTTGTCCCATTTGCCGAAGTTGTGGGGGGTTTGTTGCCACAGCCAGTCGCTTTGGTTCATGCCTGGGTAGGTGGTGATTGTGCCGATGATTTTTGGGTTCATATCTAATAATAAATCTGGTTTTTGCGTGTGGGCGGGGCGGGTTTATGAGGTTGTTTGTTTTAGGCAATTATGGTTGGTAAAACCCGCCCCTACGGATTTTTAAATTATCGGAGATCGCACTTGCTCATCCACATAACTCAAAATTCTCTCTATCCTATTTTCCCACGAAAAATGCTTGACCAAATCCATTGTTTCTGCATAACCTTCGCTTTTCCTCGGATATTTGGTTAAACAATCTCGAATGCTTTGCGCGAACTGGTGCGGGTTATCCGGTTCGCACCAAGTTGCTGCTATATTTCCCGATTTAAATTCCATTAATGATGCAATCTCTGTCGCAACAATCGGAGTTCCTGATGCCATGTAATCAAAGAATTTTAAAGGAGATGTGAACGTCGCGGCCTCTGTCAAACAGTGAGGATGAGTCAAAACATCGGCTGCTTGCAGCAAGCTAGCCAGTTGATTTTGAGGCAGGTAGCCGAGAAATTTAATGTTGTTAACTTGCTTGGATTTGGCTAACTGTTGGTAGGCTGTTACTTGGGATGAATCACCGCCCGCGATCGCAAATTGAACCAGCGGCAATTCCTTAGCCACATCCACCAACATATCCACACCTTTAAACGGGTAAAGTCCGCCTGCATAAACTGCTAAATATTGTCTTTCATCTTCTATTAATTGCTGTCGCCAATTCTGGGCAGCTTCTGTTTGTCTGGCGAGAAACAAATGGTTAAAACCGTTGTGCAGCGTAATTACTTTTTCCGGCGGCATCCCATTCAAAATCATGCTGTCTCGCACTGTATCGGCAACAGTTACGGAAATCTGAAACAGAGGATTGCGGACAATTTCTGATTCAAATTGCTTGTTTTCATGGTGGTGCTGTTCGTAGATAGCGGGAATTCCGTTTTTAACTGCTGCTTTGACAAAGTTCCAGTCGCGGGTGTGGACAATTTTAGTTGATTTAAGCAGGTGAATCGGTAAATAGTATTTTGATACTATTGTACTGGAACTCGTCCACTTGCTGTCCAAAAGGTTGATCGGCCACGGCATCGGTAAATCTGCTACTTTTAATTTATCTTGAATATTGTAAATTTTGGCAAGTTTGTCATCGGGTTTCCTGGGTTGAAAAGGAAAAAGCAAATCAACCGGATTCAAAGAACTCCAGCCTTTACGGAGGTATACCAAAACTGCTGGATAACCGAGATTTGCTGCGGCATTTGCAGAGTGGGCAACTTGAACTAAGCTCGCTACATTGGGTTGCGGCAAGACATTTCGGGTAAAAAATACATAATATTTAGACATGGTAATTGCGAATTGGGAATTGGTAATTGGGAATTGGTAATTGGGAAAATAACAACTGCCCACTGCCAACTGACTACTGACTACTTTTTAACAGCCTGACGCTTAATAGTCTTTTCTATAAATTCTAAAGTAGTGAAAATATTAGCAGCAGAGTGAAATGATTCTCGGATTAACTCGTCTCTTTCTTCGGGAGAGTCTACCATTTCATCTACTAGCATTTTGAGGTAAGCTATCATGGGAGTCAGACGAGTGCGAATTTCGTAAGAACCTCTAATTAGAGCTTCATCGCGAGCGGTTTCTTCGGCAAATTGCACTGAATACAAGCGAGTGTAGTAACCTCCTTTTGCTAGCAATTCTTCGTGGGAGCCCATTTCTACTACTTGTCCGCGATCGATCACGGCGATTTTGTTGGCTTTTTGGACTGTGGAGAGGCGGTGCGCGATTACCAACGTTGTGCGATCGCAACTCAATTTCTCGATCGCCGCTTGCACGTACCTTTCCGAAACCGTATCCAGCGAACTCGTTGCCTCATCTAAAATTAAGATTTCCGGGTTTTGCAGCAGGGCTCTAGCAATTGAAATTCTCTGACGCTGCCCTCCCGATAAGATCACGCCCCGATCGCCAATTTGAGTCTCCAACCCATCCGGCAATAGTTGGATAAACTCGTAAGCATTCGCTCCCTTCGCCGCTTCCACAATTTCTTCCTCAGTCGCTTGGGGTCTAGCATAAGCAATATTTTCGCGCACTGAAGCATTAAACAAAAATGTATCTTGGCTAACAATACCCATTGCTTTTCTCAGACTTTTCAGCTCAAATTCGCGCAAATCCCTGCCATCGATCAAGATATGACCTTCAGTAGGATCGTAAAATCTCGGCAGTAAATCTGCCAAAGTTGACTTTCCCGAACCCGAAGTTCCTACCAAAGCTAAAGTAGTGCCGTGAGGTAGAAATAAATCAATTCCTTGCAAAACTAAATTTTTGTGGTTAGGATAACTAAAAGATATTTTATTAAAATGAATTCCCGATTGCAAATGAGTGTAAGGCACAGAACCGTTCAGCATAAATGGCTTGTCCTCGCAGCTCAAAAAATTATTAACCACCTCTACACTAGCCGACGTATTAGCAAATTGACTGCGCCCGCTATTTAACTGTGAAATTAAAGGGATTAACCTAAAAAGTACCAATAAGTAGGTTAATAAAATTGTAGAAATAGACTCTATCTCATTGGCAAATATTGTGCGACCTATAAATACAATCAAAATTACAACTATTAAATTAACAACTTCGTTAATTGGGGCGATCGCCGCATAATTTACCTGAGCCTGAAAATCCGCTTGTTCTCGCCTTTGAATTAAATGCTTGATCCGCTGATACTCCCTTTCCTCGTTCCCCGTTGACTTGACCAGCCGAATCCCAGTAATGGTTTCCAGCACCCTAACCGAATAATCTTTCGACATTTCAGAAAGCAGGTGGCCAAAATACTTGGAACGGTTAATAATATATTGATTTGCCCAAGCAACTAACGCCAGCAAAATTGTAGCTGTCACCGTCAGTTTCCATGATATCGAAAGTAGAAGACCCACAAACACCAAAACCGTGATTGACGTAGTAAACATTCCGATGGCCGTACCAACTGCACTAGCAGTCCGACCAATCTCTCCGCCCAATCTATTAATTAAATCCCCGACTTTAGTTTTCGAGTAAAAATCTAAATCTACTTCTAACAACAACCGCAAACCTGCTTCTCGCAAATCAAAAGTAAGAGAGCGCGTCAGAGAAGTAGCTACTAAAGTATTGATATAACTCGCAACATTTTTTAAAAAAACTGCCAGCACAACCGCCCCAGTCATCAACATTAAACGCTGATTTTCGGGCATTCCCTCAAAGGGATACATCAAAGTTTTAATTAGAGGTGGAGCGCCGCGCAGCTCGATAGCATGCTCTAAAAAACTTAAAAGCACTGGTACAATCAGAGTAGTGCTGATACCGTTGAATAACGCGCCAGAAAAGCCCAGCATCACAGTTAAGAAAATCCTGCCGGGATATCGTCTGGCAAATTTTAGGAGTAGCTTATTGGCAGACATGAAGCATTCCCAGCTAAACAGTACGGCATCTCAAAATATTCTTTAATAACAGCCAGCTTTTCTTCCTCCATTGAGGAGTTTTAAAATAACCTTTACATACCTGCGATTATATCTGAAAGTATCGGTTTCATTGCTTGAATACTATATCTTTTTACACATCTTTCCCGAGCTTTCATTCCTTGTAAATTAGCCGCTGTCAAATTTTGAAATATCCATTGAATTTTTTGTGAAATTTGAGCGGGAGAACTCGGATCGACTAAATAACCGGTTCCTCCTAAAATTGCTGGAATATCCCCCACTCGCGTAGACAAAACAGGCTTAGCCATTGCCATGCCATCTGTCAGCTTGAGCGGAAACTGAGCCACGGCTGTGAGAGTTTCTCGCTGAGGAACAACGACAACATGAGCCGCGGCTACAACGGACGGCATTGTCTCCACTGGAAACCTTGGCAGTTTAATAATCCAACGCCCCCATTGTTTCACAAGTTTATCATCATAATCATCATAAGGACTCCCGCCGACGATCGCTAATTTTAAATCGGGCTCATTTAACTGTTCGAGGGCCATCAAAACATCCTCCACGCCTTTATGAGGTCGCGGTGCCCCCGGAAACATCAGAACTCTATACCCGGATAAGCCGTAACGCTGTCTGCTCAATTCAGGATTGTATTTAGCAGGGTCGAACATTCCAGTATCCTTACCATTAGGCAAATATACACCACCAAAACGCTGTTTTAAAAACTCAGTATCAACGGTGACTGCATCAGCACGGTGAATGAGACTTTCCATCCACTTGAGATAGAGCGGATAATCCGGTTCTCTCAATTGACCGTTCTGTTTAAAAATATCTCGATAAAGTTGTTTGAAAGATGGACGGTATTTCCATTCATCTCCGCCGTACCAGCTCAGTTCCCAGTCGTCTATATCTAAAATTATAAATTGGCGACTCGCCAGTTTTTTTAGCAGTGATAGCCCAAAGCTTGTAGGTTTAGGTTTGACTGCATAAATAATATCCCCATCTATTTTTTTCCAAAGTTTTTGAGCATCCATTAAAAACCCCGGATAATTTTTACCCGGTATCGCACATACTGGGATGTCTCTAGGAGGAGTAGCGTACAATTCCTTGCCAAACTGAAATCCAACAATTTCTACATCACATTTAAGCTCAATCAAGACTTGAGCTAATAAAAAAGCACGAATTGCACCTCCGCCTGACAAATCGCTAACTACTAATGAAACTTTCACTGAGTATTTTGTTTAAAACATTTGTTTGATTTTCCTGCTTAACCAAGCTTTTGTCAAGGCGATGGGGACTCACGCACTCCAAACCAAAGCAACCGGGTTTTTAACCATGGCAAAGGGCAGCAACGCGTCTTTTGGTAAAAAACACACAATAATGAACCCAAGACTGTTATTCCAGCCAGCAATAATTCTTCTAGGTAAATTTTCGGATATGTTGAGGCTAAATTTTTTAATTTGGGGCTGAATTTTGTTGCTTTTGATCCAGTTTACCAACAAACTTTAATTATTTTAAACGCCAGGGATTGTTAAGTTGATTGGGTAAAAATATTTTAGCTGTGCGATCGACTATTCTAGTAAAGAGCGATCTCGTCACGTTCTTTGCGTACTGAGGGCGGTAAGGATAAGTGCAGTGCATTACTTTAATCGGTTTGTCGATCGTATAAACATCTTTCCACTTATCCAAGTAGTTGTAAACCGGGGACAAAGTTGTCATTTTCGGTTTCACCGATTCAACAGCCGCCGCAAAAGCTCCCTGGTCTTTCAAGAGTAGCACATTTTGATGCGCCACTACCATGTTAAAATATTTCTTAAAGTTTATAAACAATTTCTGAGTTTTACTGCTTTTCGTAAAAGCGATAAATCCGCCATTGTATTGAATGCTATTTGCATTTAGCGGCAACCCGACAGACTGCAAAGTTGACAGAATATCCTGCTTGACTCTTAATAAATTTGCCGCTTTAGCAATCGCAGGCTGCACATCTTCCGTCACCAACAAATCCACCCCATCAAGAAAATCAAAAACCTCATCTATTGGTGACAGCAAACAAATATCACAATCCATATAAATAGTTTTCTCAAACAGAGATTCCTCGTACAAAGCCAGCTTAGCTAGCCGCGACGCCAAAACAGGATTTTCATTAGAGGGTGCAGGTTTCAATATGACATTTCCGAACACCTGAAGTAAAGGATATAAAATTAGAGGTACTCTATCTATTAAAATAATAATTGGTTCGCGGTGAAACTTCCTGACAGACGCCAGAAAATGAACGCAATCTTGGAAAGAGTAAAGACCTGTTAATATAGTGATAAATCCCTTGATTGCTAATTTATTTGAATTCATTAATTTACTTATTGATTTACTTATTTACCGAGCGTGTGTCCACTCCCAAAAGCTCTCACTCCACTCATCTCGACTGTGATAAATTCCTTGCCATTCATAAAAATGTACAAAATCTTTCAGGTTAATTGTTTTATTGACATCGCGGATCATATAAAGAGGTTTATCTCCATAAAAAGAAGCCCACATAGTATAACTGCTAGGCGGCCCCACAACATAGTCGCACTCAGCCAAAGCATACATATCTTCAATTAAATGACCACTGCCAAATCCACAGTTAAAATTATCAAATAAACTCGAATTTTGTGGAATATTAGAACAAATCAAAAACTTGATTGTTTTTCCTTCAAATAGCCTTACCACAGAATTCATGACTTCTAAATATTGCTGAGTTGTGTAAAAGTATCTCCCCTTTTGATGCTTAGCGTAATCCCCTTGACGGATGTGAATTCCGACGAGCATATCAGAGTTATTTCTTAAATTCAATATCAAACGCTCTACATTGATTCTATATCGCTCTAATGGTGCAAAGTATGCTCTAATCGGGTCGGCGTATTTGTGTAACATGGGGAGATCTTCTACAAACCAGCCATCTCGAAATAACCAGCCTTGAAAACAAACAATTGAACCGTGCTTGATTTGTTCTATTTCCTGATATTTTCGCCAACTAAAAGGTTGTTTTCGGGTTATTTCTTGCGTTTTTAATATTATTTTTTTGTTGCTTAAATACTTAACTAATTTGTAATATTTGCTTCTGACAAACTTGTTACCGGGTGCGGTAAAATATAGAGGAGGATAACAACACAAAAAATCACCAGCGGTTCCCACAAAGAATTCTGCATATTCGTCAAAAGCAGGATTGAGAACAATTAAATTATGCTCGATCGCCCAAGCAATAAAATTAGCAAAAAGCAGCAACCGGTTGCCCAGTTGTCCCGATTTAGCAGATATTATTAGCATATTGTATTTTTGGGGCGGGGGGACGCCCACCCCACAAGAATTTCATCAAACTTGGCTGTAATGGTAAGGTGCGCCCAGCGCACCTTAAAGACTAAGAGTTGTGGCGTTTTTGGTGCCACTGCCAAGCATGGGAGATAATGTTCTTAATGTCGGGATATTCTGGAGACCAACCCAAGGTTTTGATGGCTTTCTCGCTGCTGCCAACCAAAGCAGGCGGGTCTCCCGGACGCCGATCGCACTCAACAGCCTTAATCTCTTTTCCCGTCACTTGGCGAGCCGTTTCTATCACCTCTTTCACCGAAAACCCGCCGCCATTGCCCAAATTAAAGAAATCAGATTTGCCACCCTTGAGCAAATATTCTAATCCCAAAATGTGAGCAGATGCCAAATCGTTAACGTGAATGTAATCCCGAATGCAAGTACCGTCAGGAGTCTCGTAATCCGTGCCAAAAATCGCGATCGAATCTCGTTTACCCAAAGCAGCGAACAACACCAGCGGGATTAGGTGAGTTTCTGGATTGTGATCCTCTCCTAACAACCCGTTAGGGTCAGCCCCAGCCGCGTTAAAATAGCGGAAACAAACAGACTTGAAATCATACGCAGCGTCAAAATCCGACAAAATCCGTTCTACCATTAACTTAGTAGCACCGTAAGGATTGATCGGATTTTGCGGGTGGTCTTCTGTGAGCGGAATTTTCTGCGGTACACCGTAAGTCGCGCAAGTAGAAGAAAACACAAATTTCTTCACGCCAGCAGCGATCATTGCTTCCAAAAGCGTAATAGTGCCGATGACATTGTTGCGATAATATTTAGCTGGGTCGGTAACAGATTCGCCCACGTAAGCGTATGCAGAAAAGTGCATTACCGCATCAATCTTGTGCGTAGCAAACAAGTTGTCTAGAAGAGTGCGATCGTTCGTGTCGCCAACTACTAACTCCACCTGCAAAGCCTGATCTACTAAATCTCTGTGACCGTAAACTAAATTATCCAAAATCACCACACCGTAACCGGCGTTTTTCAGCGCTAATACCGCGTGAGAGCCAATATATCCAGCTCCGCCCGTCACCAAAATAGTTGGTTTGTCTGCACTCATTTTCTTCTGCCTGTTTTTGTAGCTGGGATTGCCAAGAGCCTTGTTAATTTGAGACTTCCACATCAGACGCTTTCACACTCCGCGTGAGCCGGAGAATTAAAGCGAAATATATAGGCTTTGCTGTGCCCGACGGGACGATCGCACTCCTAAATAAAAAACGCTTTTTACACTCCAGATAGATGCTGACTGTGCAAGTCTTTGTGTTCAATCGATAAACTTGAGGCGACCAATTTGGATATAATCAAATATCCGATTAATCTGATGTCGATCCTCTTCTGAAATTTTATCATCTGACAGGATAGCCGAAGTCAAAACTAAGTGTTCCCGGCGAGTTATCTTACCAGACGCTACAATCCGATCGACTTTTTGAGAAATTGTTAAGTTCGATTTGTTGTGAGATGTTCGCATTTATTCGATCGGTTTTATGCCAAAATAGTTAAAGCGGATTGCAGTTATTGACCCAAAAATGGTGCGTACTCGACCGCAAATCAATTTGCTCAACAGCAGAAATAACGTATCAGAAACCTATCTCAGAAACGTATTAGAGTTTTACTTCCCAAGATAGATATGCGGACTTAAGAAATCTGCAATCAGCCTTCGGATAGCGTTCAGAGTAACTTAATTATATAATATTTTTCCTAGAGAGGCACTTTTCTATGCAGGTTTATCGGCTTCCGGTACTGTCCGACAATTACATTTTCTTGCTGCACGACCCCGATCGCCACACAGCAGCCGTCGTCGATCCAGCGCGCTCAAAGCCAGTATTAGAGCAACTGCAAGCACTCGGAGCCGAATTAACAGCAATTTTCAATACCCACCACCACAGCGACCACATAGGCGGCAATCAGGAACTGATCGATCGCTTTCCCCAAATTAAAGTTTACGGTGGCGCAGAAGATAGAGGCAGAATTCCCGGACAGCAAGTGTTTTTACAAGCAGGCGATCGAGTTTCTTTCGCCAACAGAACCGCCGAAGTCTTCTTCCTACCCGGCCACACAAAAGCTCACATCGCCTACTATTTCCCCCCCAGCAACCCCAGCGAAACCGGCGAGTTGTTTTGCGGCGACACCTTATTTGCAGGAGGCTGCGGCAGGCTCAAAGAAGGCACTCCCGCCCAAATGTTAGCCTCTCTGGGGCAACTGCGAAACTTGCCCGATAGTACGAGAGTCTGGTGCGCCCACGAATACACGCTGAACAACCTGCAATTTGCCTTGAGTGTGGATGGCGACAATCCGGATTTACAGCAGCGCTTCGCCGAAGTCAAGGAAGCGCGCAGTCGATCGCAACCTACAATACCATCATCGATCGGCCTCGAAAAAAGGACAAACCCATTTTTGCGCTGGGATTTTCCCAACCTGCAATCAGCCGCCAACACCTCCGATCCAGTGCAAACCTTCGCTCGATTGCGCGGCATGAAAGACCAATTTTGACCTTAACGTTTTTTTTGTTTCAGGTAACTCTTAAACTTGAGTATCGGTTCGCTCAACCACCTGTCAAGTCTTTGGTATTTTACGTGAAAGCTCGACAGCCCCTTAAACTTATTTGGAATTTTTTCTAGTTCGTCCTTAAACGGTGTCTGAGACAACATATCAAGCCATAATTGATTGGGGGCGGAGCTTTCCCACGGTTTCGGTCTTGACATAAAGTGCATCACTTTACTTGACATATCATCAGTCTTGTGGTTGTTCCATATTTGGTCTAATTGCTTCCACCTTCCCACTAAAACTGAATTTAATGCACCTTGATCGCGATCGCCCCAAACGTGGGTTCTAGCATTTTGGAGCAACTTTTCCGACAGTTGCTCTTCCTCCCAAAGCTTCATGTTGTAAACTAAAACACCACTATTGAAATAATGGTTTCGATCTAGATAATTGTTGGGATTTCCCCAGAAGTTGGCGGCGGCTGCTATCGGCAGAGTTTGAAAATCTAGGTTCCACAGCGGCTTTAAGCTGCCCAGAACGATCGTATCGCTGTCGAGCCAAATCAGCCTTTCTGTTTCTTTGGTATATTTTCGCGGCTCCAATTTAACGTAAGGAAGTTTAGAACCTGATATCGAAAGAAGTTGGTCGTAATTAGATTGCAATTCTTGCCATTCAATTTGGTATTTGCAGCAATTCTGTAACTGTTCCTTTTGCTGTGAATATATCCTGGTAGATACAACGCTAATTTTGACCTGCTCCTCCCCAGATTGGCTAATATTCAGATCTACAGACTTCAGAAGTGCTGCTAACCCCAGAATATAGGTGCGATCGGCGGCTGTGAATATGTGCATAGGATTAAGTTTGTGAGATGAACGGCAAACGTGACACAAACGTTGGGACTGGAGGAAGCAGGCGACCCTGTATAGAGGTAAATGCGATCGCCCGTTTACCGTTGAGACGAACAAAATCTTGCCTAAATTTCCGGTTAGATTTACACAAAGAAACGGGGTTTCTAAGTAGGTAGGCGCAAATAAAGTTTACAATGATGTAACAGAATGTAAGGCGGGCGTAACAAGAGCGATTGCTTCGTTTCACTCGCTGCGAGAGAGGGGTTATGTATTTTCAAGCTTCATCTGTATTCCCCCTTGGAGACTCCCACTGTACCTGTACTCAGGTCAGTGGCGAGAGGAAAAGGGGGGCAAGGTTTAGGCCGCATATGAATAACCATCCTTTCTATGAACAAGTGAACAATATTTGTGACTAATTCCTGACACCAATTCCGAGGAGGAAATATTGAATGAACCACTGGTTCTTACGGCAACACGTCCAACGTATATACCAACCTTTTTACCAGAAGTTACAACCGCCTTGACGATATCTCCCGTTTGAAAACCTTTAACAAACTTAAACCTGGGAACATAGCGGGACGGGAAACCCAATTTGTCGGTACGACACATTTGGCGTGTCCCATGTCCAGTCGCTTTAATTAACAATGGCTTGTTTATTAAAACTTTCAACGATTCAATTCTGCCGACACAAGCTGCATCTAGCCAGTGAGTTTTAGCTAAATTTAATCGAGTGCGATTGAACTTTGTTAAACCGCCACTGCCAGTAGAAACTGGTAAGCCAGTCATACAGAGTCGGTTAAATAACGCCCAACGAGTAGAATTAACCGCTGTTGCATCTTTCAAAGGACGTTTTGCTTGAGACAGAATCCGTTTCAAAACCTCTGGTTTTTTCGAGAGAAACTGCTCAATATTCTGAGTTCCTTTCTTGATATTGCATTTTTCGCAAGCAAGGCAAAGATTAGAAATACGATCAGATCCGCCCTTGGCTTTGGGATGAATGTGCTCTACTTGTAGAGGCGTATCAACAACTCCACAATACGCGCACTTTCTATCCCATTTATTGAGTAAATATTCGCGGATCTCGTAGCCACATAAAACACCTTGCTGATACTCCAATCGGCTAATTTCCGGGTTGTCTATTTGCTGGAGGTCGAACCGCACAAGTTCTTGAACAACAGAAGAAATTGACCCAACCTTTATCAATCTAGTTACCCATGTTAGGGTTGTTTCGACACGATGTTGTAAGCTTGGAGTCAGCCACCCTTTCGGGCGAGTTCTATTTAAAAATCTAGCTTTTCGGTAGCGGGTATGGCGATTTCTTCTGCCTCTACGCAATGAACGGCGGGACTCCAGACTGGCTTTGATAGCTTGCCCCCTGTGGGTTAGTTCTGCACCAAAGATTACGTTTTCTCCTTGGACTAATGCGATTCCCGTGGTTTTGGAGCCAGGATCTAATTTAAGAGTGATTGGTTTTTGGGGTACTGTTACCTCTACTTTGAGAATTATCGTGAATGGATACCTCCTGAAAACAGCAGCTTTGCCAGTGGTTAGCAATTTGCGAGCCAATCCAGGGCGGATTGGATTGAGCGGTCGTTTTTGAGTATCACGTACAAAAACAAAATTAGACATTAAATGTCCTCCATTTCTGGGTAATGTTTGCTTCGTCAATGTTTAAGGTCGGTAACTATTTCAAAAGCACTGGCTTAACCCTTACACCTGTTTAACTTTTGAATTCTAGAGCAGAAAACTAGCACGCATTTTCTGGTAGGTACTTGAACGCTTACCTTAAACGTAGTGGGCGAACCACTTAGACTGGTCAACTCGGCAATTTCTGTGCCCACACCGTATCGGTACTCCGATCGGTGTCGGGTGATTGACCTACTTATTTATCTGTGTGCAAGTGCCATCTGTTCGCGCCCGCAAACGAGCAACAGCCATTGGTAATATGCAGCAACGCGAAAAATAATGAGACGGACTAACCTGGTATTTGAAACAGCCAGAAAATTCCCCGTCGCCTGTGCGGAATCCCGCAAATGGTTAAGACGTGGGACTCTACGATAAAATAAATTGTCTAGATATCGATATTACCGCAGAACGATCGACATCCATCTTAGGTTTGAAGTGTCACCCTGCTCAAGTCAAAAGTTCCTCTGGTTATTTCCCTATTATTGAGCGCGGTTTGCTTTGCCAAAAGTAAAATTAGCGTTGTTAGAAACCGATGCAAAACCCACGCAATACTGAACCTCAAGCAAAAATCGACCCCTCTGTTTCAACGGATTCTAACAAAGCGTTCTACCCAGCCGCGCCTTGGCCAACTGATGTAGGGATGGTTCTGCAATTGGCAGATGGTAGCATTCAGGGGTGCAATTCTCACGCCCAGGATCTGTTGGGGATGACAGCACAACAGATGCTCTTATGCACTTCAATCAACAGTCGGTGGCAGACTCTGTGTGAAGATGGTTTGGATTTTCCCGGCGAGACACATCCGGCGATGGTGGCGCTGCAAACCGGGCAACCATGTTTAAATGTCATCATGGGCTTTGATCGACCACAGGGAGAATTGATTTGGTTAACGCTCAATTCTCAACCTTTATTTCAGGAAGATCGATCGACTCCCTATGCGGTAGTAACAACCTTCACGGAGCTCGCTCAACCTCAGCCCGAACCCGTCTGTAACGCGCCCGCGCCACAACTGTCAGACACCCTCGAAAGTATTTCGGACGGGTTCTTTGCTTTGGATCGAGACTGGCGATTTACCTACCTCAATTCGCAAGCGGCGCGGTGGCTGAATCGGCCCTCGAAAGATTTGATTGGCAACAGCATTTGGGAAGAGTTTCCCGAATCAGTGGGCAGTTTGTTTGAGCAGGAATATCGCCACGCCGCCACGTTCCAAGTTACGGTTAGTTTTGAATCTTTTTATCCGCCACTCAATGCTTGGTATGCGGTACGAGCTTATCCCATCCCATCGGGGCTTGCCGTTTATTTTCAAGATGTCACTGAGGAGAAAGCGGCTAGGGCTGCTTATATTAAACAAGCGCAAACGGCACATCAACAACTAGCAGAAATCGAGGCGATTTATGCTAGTGCGCCGATCGGACTTTGCTTCCTCGATACTGAGTTGCGGTTTGTCCGCCTCAACGATTGGCTAGCAGAAATTAACGGAGTTCCAGCCGCCGCCCACATCGGCCAAACATTGCGCGAAATCTTGCCAGAAATGGCAGATGATTTAGAGCCGCTTTACCGACAAGTTATTGAAACTAAAGTTCCACTTCAACAGCTCGAAGTTCGCAGGACGAACTCAGCACAGCCGGGAGTCGAACAGGATTGGCTGTTGAGTGTCTATCCACTGAGGGCTCAGGACGATCGCGTTTTGGGAGTGAATGTGACGGTGCATGAAATTACCGATCGCAAAGCTACCCAAAAAGAAATTCAACGGCTCAACCAGGAACTAGAGCGACGAATTAATGAACTCGAATCGATACTTGATGCTGTACCCGTGGGCATTACGATCGCCGACGACCCACAGTGTAAAGTAATTCGCGCTAACCGATTTGCCCAGTCGATGTTGATAGTGCCGCCGGATACCAATGTTTCTGGAACCGGAGAGCAAGCCGCAGCCCTTCCCTTTAGACGACTCCGCAACGGAGAAGAAATTCCGGGAGAACAACTCCCCATGCAACTGGCCGTGGCTTCCGGCGTCCAAGTGCGAGATGTGGAAATTCAAATGGTGCGATCGGACGGGGTGGCCTTTGATTGGTTGGTGAATGCGGTGCCGTTATTTAACGAACAGGGCGCAGTTCGGGGGTGTGTGGCGGCCTTTATGGATATTAGCGATCGCAAACAAGCTATTGCTGCTTTGCGCCGTTCCGAGGAACGCTATCGCACTTTGTTTGAGTCCCTAGACGAAGGCTTTTGCGTCATAGAAATGCTGTTTGACGAAAACGAAAAGCCGATCGATTACCGCTTTTTAGAAATCAATCCGGCCTTCGAGAAACAAACCGGACTCGTACAAGCTACGGGGAAAACGATGCGACAGCTCGTTCCAGAACACGAAAATTATTGGTTTGAGGTGTACGGCAAAGTCGCACTCACGGGCGAACCCTTGCGCTTTGAGCATGGCTCGGAAGCCATGAACCGCTGGTTTGAGGTTTCGGCGTTCCGCACTCCTGAGCCGCACAGCCGCAAAGTCGCCGTACTTTTCAAAGACATCAGCGCTCGCAAACAGTCGGAGAATCTTTTGCGCCAACAGGAAGAGCAACTGCGGCTGTTCGTCAAACATTCGCCTGCGGGGGTGGCGATGTTTGACCGCCAGATGCGGTATATGCTGGTGAGCGACCGCTGGCTGGCAAGTTACGGGCTCGGCACTCAAAACATTGTGGGTCGATCGCATTACGACATCTTTCCCAATTTGCCCGATCATTTCAAACAAATCCACCAGCGCTGTCTGGCCGGTGCAGTCGAAACCTGCCAAGAAGATCTGTTTCCCCGCCCTGATGGCTTGATCGACTGGGTGCGCTGGGAAATGTACCCTTGGCGAACCAACACCAATGAGATTGGCGGTATCATGATTTTTTGCGAAATCATCACCGAGCGCAAAAACGCTGAACTCGCGCTGCAAGCGGCCAACCAACAAGTCAGCAATATTATAGAAAGTATTACCGATGCCTTTATGGCGATCGATTCACAATGGCGCTATACCTACGTTAATGCCACAGCAGAAAAACTGCTTTCTCGATCGAGAAACGAGTTGTTAGGTCGATCAATCTGGGAGCTATTCCCCGCCGAGGGAGAAGCGAATTCGAGGGTATATCAAGAATTTCATCGAGTCGTTAACGAGCAAGTTTCTGTCAAATTTGAAGAGTTTTCCCCGTCGCTCCAGATGTATATAGAAGTGAGCGCCTATCCAGCGGCAGAAGGACTGACGGCTTATTGGAGCGATATTAGCGATCGCAAACGCACTGAAGAAGAATTGCGACAAAAAAATGCGATTTTGAACGTAATTAACGAGTCAGCACCCACGCCAATTTTTGTCAAAGATCGAGAAGGACGGATTATTTATGCAAATCCAGCCACGCTGGAAATAATGGGCAAACCTGCTTCTGAAGTAATTGGTGGTCGCGACCTGGATTTATACCCAGTAACAGAACTTGCAGTCACAGTCACGGAAAACGATCGGCGCATTATGGAATCCGGCAAAACAGAAGTCCTCGAAGAATCTCACGATGGCATTCGGACATTTCTGGTAATGAAAGCTCCATATCGCAATCAGGCGGGAGAAGTCATCGGCTTAATTGGCATCTCCAGCGACATCACAAATCGCAAACGAGCAGAAGTCGCCCGGGAAGAACAAACTAAGTTACTTCAAGTCATCATTGACAGCATTGGCGATGGTTTAATTTTGGCCAACCAACAAGGGGAGTTTGTGTTGTTTAACCGAGCCGCCGTAGGCATATTCGGTCAGCTATCGAATGAAAAATCTTGTGAGGAATGGTCGAGCACCTACGGACTATTTACCGCAGACAAAAAAACCTTCTTCCCCGACGCTGAACTACCTCTAGCCAGAGCAATCAAAGGTGAATATGTCAATGATGTAGAGGTATTTGTCCGCCGCGAAGATTCCGAAGATCGCTGGATCAGTATCAGCGGTTATCCGGTAGTTGATGCTAGCAGTGAAATCAAAGGCGGAGTGATTGTCTGTCGGGATATCACAGAACGCAAACAAGCAGAAGCAGCGATGCAAGAAAGCGAAGAACGATTCCGCAATATGGCTAACAACGCTCCCTTTATGGTATGGGTAACAGACCCCACAGGCTATTGCACTTTCTTGAGCGAAAGCTGGTATGACTTCACAGGTCAAACTGAGGAAACAGGTTTGGGACTGGGTTGGGTAAACGCGGCACATCCAGAAGACCGAGAACAGGCAAAAAATGCGTTCTTGACCGCCAACGAACGCCAGGAACCGTACCGCGTAGAATTTCGCCTCCGGCGCCAGGATGGCGGATATTCTTGGGTGATCGATGCGGCTGCTCCCAGATTTTCCGAAAGGGGACAATTTGAGGGTTATATCGGCTCTGTTATCGACATTACAGAGCGCAAACAAGTGGAAACTGAGCGCGATATGGTTCTCCAATTAGAACAAACTGCCCGCACGGAAGCCGAGCGAGCTAACCGCATTAAAGACGAGTTTCTGGCGGTGCTTTCTCACGAGTTGCGATCGCCCTTAAATCCGATTTTAGGCTGGTCGCAACTGCTCATCGGCGGCAAGCTGAAGCCGGCTCAAACTGCCAAGGCCTTTGAGACGATTGAGCGCAACGCCAGACTGCAATCTCAATTAATCGAGGACTTGCTTGACGTGTCTCGGATTCTGCAAGGAAAACTCAGATTAAATGTTGCTCCGATGAATCTGGCAACTATTATTCCATCTGCTGTGGAAACCGTGCAATTAGCAGCAGAAGCTAAAAAAATTAAAATCCAAACAATCTTAAATCCTGATGTCGGGCAAGTTCTCGGCGATACAAGTCGCTTGCAACAAATTGTGTGGAATTTGTTATCAAATGCGGTGAAATTCACCCCCGAAGGCGGTCGAGTAGAAGTTCGATTAGGGCAAATCGCACGCCAAGCTCAAATTCAAGTCACGGACACGGGTAAAGGTATTCTTCCCGATTTCTTGCCTTATGTTTTTGACCATTTCCGACAAGAAGATGGCGCTACAACGCGCAGATTTGGAGGCTTGGGACTGGGATTGGCGATCGTCCGCCAACTGATCGAACTTCACGGCGGAACCGTGTTTGCAGAAAGCGCCGGAGAAGGTCAAGGAGCGACGTTTACGGTGAGATTACCGCTATTAAATGATGATTTTAGAAGGCAGGAGGAGGAAGAACGTCATGGGGCTGCTTGTCCCGATCTCTCATCCTTGCCGCTAGCTGGATTGAGAATTTTGGTGGTAGATGATGAACTCGACTCGCGAGATTTTGTCGCTTTCGTGCTTGAGGAAGCGGGTGCAGAGGTGATTTCCCTGTCATCTGCTACTGAGGCGCTAGAGTCGATCAAACAAACTGCACCAGATTTGCTCGTCAGCGACATCGGAATGCCCCAGATGGACGGATATATGTTGATCAAGCGCATCCGCACTCAGCTTGCGCCTGAGTATCGCCAGTTGTTGGCGATCGCCTTAACGGCCTATGCTGGAGAAGCGAACGAGCGTCAAGTTTTGCAAGCCGGATTTGACCAACACTTAGCCAAGCCGATCAATCCGACCCAGTTAGTTGCTACTGTAGCGCGAGCGATCGTCGCCCAGCGCCTTGAAAATAAAGCCTGAGTGCTCGGTAAGACATTGCGCTGTAGTTGATTTGCCTCATTACAGAGCGCCCGTTTTGCGTAATTTCAAACTGAATTTGCCCGTAAAAAATATTATCCCTGTTTCTTCCCTCGAACCTCGAATCTCAACATCCATCCGTTATTAAATCCGTTAAATCCACTACATCCGCTACATAATCCGTTGGCGAACTTCCTTCTCCCTTGCGATCGCCCCTCAAACTTCGCTATTATAAAAAGTTGCAGTTAAAACCCCACAACCCACGATCATGGCCAAGCGCGTTCAATTAGTTTTAAATAAAGATGTCAGCAAACTCGGCAAAGCTGGCGACGTAGTAGAAGTAGCCCCGGGCTACGCCCGCAACTACCTAGTACCCCAAGGAATGGGATTTAGAGCCACTCCGGGCATTCTCAAGCAAGCAGAGCGCCGCCGTGAAGAAGAAAGACTGCGCCAGCTAGAGCTCAAGCAGCAAGCTGAAGTCCGCAAAACCGCCCTCCAATCGGCTGGGCCTTTCATCATCTCCAAGCAAGTTGGGGAAGCAGACGCGATTTTTGGTACTGTTACCAACCAAGAAGTAGCAGAACTGATTTTCAACTCTACCAGTCAAGAAGTCGATCGGCGCGGCATCACTCTGCCCGAAATTCGCCAAACTGGTACCTACAAAGCTGAAATCAAACTACACGCAGAAGTTACCGCCGAAGTTGATATTCAAGTTGTTCCGATGTAATTAAGAGTCATCAGTCATGAGTAATTAGTTGTTAGTCATTAGTCATCAGTCATTAGTTGTTAGTCATTAGTCATTAGCTAAGAACTGAGTACCGCTAACTAAGGACTGAGGACTGCTAACTAAGGATTCAAAACTGACGACTAATCACTGGCAACTAATAACTAATGACTGCGGACTAAGGACTGAGGACTATTGACTAATGAGCGATTTGATGCCTACAAATATAGAGGCAGAAGAAGCAATTTTGGGCGGGATTTTAATTGACCCCGAAGCTATTTCCCGAATTGCCGAACTGCTGCGACCGGAGTTTTTTGCCATCACCGCTCATCAAGTCATTTATCGCTCGGCATTAGGCCTATTTTTACAGGGTCAACCTACCGATTTAATGACGGTAACAACTGCGCTAACCGACCGCAACCAGTTAGAGCAAGTAGGAGGACTAACTAAATTAGCACAATTAGTTGATCGCACAGTTTCCGCAGTCAACATCGACCAATATGCAGTTTTAGTTGAAGACAAATATCAGCGCCGCAAATTAATCGAAGCTGGCAACAACATAGTACAATTAGGTTACGAGACGGCAACACCACTAGAAACAGTCTTAGACCGCGCCGAACAAGAAATTTTCAGCATAACTCAAGAACGCCCGCAACAGGATTTAGTATCGATCGGCGAAACACTAAACCAAACATTTCAAGACCTAGAAAATCGCAATGAAGGCCTGACACTTCCCGGTATTCCGTGCGGTTTTTATGACTTAGATGCTATGACAGGAGGCTTTCAGCGATCGGATTTAATCATCGTTGCAGCCAGGCCGGCGATGGGAAAAACAGCCTTTTGTACCAATATCGCCCACCACATCGCCGCTGGACAGCAAAAATTGCCGGTTGCCGTTTTCAGCTTAGAAATGTCGAAAGAACAGCTAGTGCAGCGTATCCTGTCCAGCGAAGCCAAAATAGAAAGTAACCGATTGCGATCGGGTAGAATCAGTCAAAACGAATGGGAACCAATCAGTACAGCCATTGGCAATTTATCAGAACTACCGCTGTTTATTGACGATACTCCCAATATTACCGTCACAGAAATACGATCGAAAGTCCGCCGCCTCCAAGCAGAACAAGGCGGAACCCTAGGATTAGTCTTGCTAGATTACCTGCAATTAATGGAAGGTACCAGCGACAACCGCGTGCAAGAACTATCTCGAATTACCAGAAGTCTTAAAGGTTTAGCCCGCGAACTCAACGTGCCGATTATTGCCTTATCTCAGTTGAGTCGGGGTGTGGAAGCGAGGACAAACAAGCGACCGATGATGTCTGATTTGAGAGAAAGTGGCTGCTTAACAGGTGATAGTTTGGTAATGCTAGCAGATACTGGTGTGCGCGTACCAATTCGTGAATTAGTAGGAAAATCTGGCTTCACAGTTTGGGCGCTCAATGAAGCCACCATGCAATTAGAAAAAGCCGTTGTTAGCAATGCCTTTGCTACAGGTGTTAAGCCTGTACTACGACTGCAAACTCGTTTGGGACGGGCAATTAGAGCCACTGGAAATCATAAGTTCTTAACCATTCACGGCTGGCGGCGATTGGACGAGTTAAAAACAGGCGATCGCATTGCCCTACCTAGATATGTATCAAGTTCCTTCATCCAATCGATGGACAATGCCGAAATAGCCTTGCTAGGACACATGATTGGAGACGGATGTACTCTACCTCGACACGCTATTCAATACACGACTAGAGAGAAAGATTTAGCCAATACAGTTGCAAATCTTGCAATAGAAGTCTTTGGAGAGCGAATCATACCTCGTATTTGTAAAGAACGTGATTGGTATCAAGTTTATCTTCCTGCTACCTATCATCTCACACATAATGTGAGGAATCCTGTAACTGAATGGCTAGATGCTTTAGCTGTTTTTGGTCTGCGTTCTCACCAGAAGTTTGTCCCCAATCAAATATTTGAGCAGCCTCAAGAAGCAATAGCTTTATTTTTACGCCATCTTTGGTGTACTGATGGTTGCATAAAAATAGGTAGGGGTAAATGTCATTACCCTAGTGTTTACTATGCTTCCAGTAGTGAAAAATTGGCAAGAGATGTTCAGTCACTCTTACTCAGACTTGGTATCAATGCCCGCTTATTTTTAAGCCCCCAGCCAGGGAAAGGGCGAGATCAACATCAAGTTTGGGTTACTGGAAGACCTGATTTAGATAAGTTTATTCATTTGATTGGTGCAGTAGGTAACTACAAACAGCAAGCTCTGACAGAAATTGCAGAATACATAGAAATTCGTTCTAGCAATACTAATAGAGATGTCATACCGCGTGATGTGTGGAAAATGTATGCTGTTCCTGCTATGCAGCAATTTGGTTTAACTACACGCCAGATGCAAGCACAGCTTGGCAACTTATATTGTGGTACAACTCTTTACAAACACAACCTCGGTCGGGAACGAGCATTCAAATTAGCTACAATTGTTAAATCTGATGAACTTGCCCTCTTATCTAAGAGCGATATTTACTGGGATGAAATCGCCTCAATAGAAGTTGATGGCGAAGCTGAGGTTTACGATTTAACAGTGCCTGCACTGCATAATTTTGTCGCTAATGACATCATAGTTCACAACTCGATCGAGCAAGACGCGGATTTAGTAATTATGCTCTACCGCGATGAATACTATAACCCTGATTCGCCCGATCGCGGAATTGCAGAAGTAATTATTACCAAACACAGAAACGGCCCCACAGGAATCATCAAACTATTATTTGACGCCCAATATACCTGCTTTCGCAATCTGGCATCTCCGAAGCGATCGTAAATCAACCAGGACATACACAGAAACCCGGTTTCTTAATAAAAAAACCGGGTTTCTAAACACCGTAAAAGTTTTACGTTGAATTAGACTTAGCTACCTAGCCAGCGATTTTCAACAATTCCACATCAAAAATCAACGTAGCATTAGGAGGAATCACCCCGCCCGCACCGCGAGCACCGTAACCGAGTTCAGGGGGAATAATCAACTTGCGGCGGTCTCCAACTTTCATCGTACCGACACCTTCATCCCAACCCTTAATTACTTGACCTACGCCAATTTTGAACTGAAAAGGAGAATTGCGATCGCGCGAACTGTCAAACTTCGTGCCATCCTCCAAAGTCCCAGTGTAGTGTACCACAACCGTCTGCCCGGTTTTTGGAGTCGCCCCATCACCCTGCTTCAATTCAACATATTTCAGACCTGAATCGGTTGTCACAGTATTATCAGTCATGTTATTGCCAGCGATAGTAGCTGGTACCTCGGGTAAAGTAGCATCAGCTACTAGCAAGTTATTTTCATTTAAAGACTGCGCTGACAACTTCTCAATAGCAGTCTCGGGTAAAAGATTGTTCAATTCGGCTGCAACTGCTTGGGACCCAGAACCGCCCATTTGAGCGACTATCAAAAACACAAAGCAAACCAGCATTACTCCCAAGCTGACTAGAACTCCTCGCAAAATTAATCCTCCTGATACTTTTAACCGCGATATCTCAGATATCTAAGACATCTAGTACAACAAGAACTACCAAATTTTATCTGAACTTTTCCACCAAAAAAGGGCAGGTACCAGATAATTTTAAAGGCCAAAGTATGAAGTCATAATGTTTGTAATTCTACATAAATGGCTTCTACATAAGTGCCTTTTTTAGCCTTCCGCCTTCGGATGACAATCTTATCACAAGATAGCAGCGAACTCCTCGCGGGCGTTAGCGAAGCCCTCGAAGAGGATCGAACTCAGCGCCAGTTACGGTTTTCTAAATCCCGCATCTGACGTTCCAAACGATCGAGCCTTCCGCGCAACTCATCCATTTCGGACTGTCGGGGAACTCCCATATCTTGCAGCATATTCCGTAGTTGCCGCTGCAACTGCGTATCCCAATTGCCCTGTTCAGACTTGAGGTGCTCCGTCATGTCATCTACAAAGGTTTTGGCTTGCTCGGAATTGATTTTGCCATCTTTGACCCATTGCTCGCTGACTTCCTGCAATTTCTCTGCCACCAGGGAGGTAGTACCAATGCCCAGCATTACCAGTTGTTTGAGTAAGTTGCTATTGTTATCCATAGATTTTTCCTAATGTTTGCCCTTTCATACCCGATCGGCTCAGGTCGCCTGCTGTCGCTGCGAAACTATCTGTAAACTTAAAGTTACATCAGCGCACACCTACCTTTCTATTTTGGAGCATCCAGCCGCCTGATGGCGAGGCGATCGCGCTAATCGGCGTTCGGAAAACCCCCTAATGAGCCTACCCACCACATTACCCCATCACCCTGCTGTCTATGCCTGATTGCCCCCGCTGTCACCAACCTGTAGACGCCCAAGCACTTGCCTGTGCACATTGCAAAATCCCCCTCAAAGCTTTCGGTCATCCGGGTATCCCTCTTTATCGATCACAACCCGAAGAATTTCTGTGCACTACCTGTATTTATCACGAAGACGACACTTGCAACTACCCGCAGCGTCCCTTTGCCAAAGAATGCACGCTTTATCACAATCAAGCTGAGCCACTTGTGCCACAGACGATCCCTTACAGCAGCGGCGACGGGCTGCAATCGATCAAAAATTGGTGTCAGCGCCATCTGGTTTGGTTAGCATTATTAGGTTTAATTATTATTAGCATTGCTCTGTCGATTTAATCGGATTGTACAAAGCGTAGAATAGAGATATATCTGTTAATCTGGGTTGCTCTATTCTTCTCTAAATTATTCATGAGCTACGTATTCGGCATCGACGGCGGCGGCACTAAAACTATCTGCCTTTTAATGGATGACAACCACCTTGTTTTAGGACGGGGTGAAGCAGGGCCGTCAAATTATCAAACCCTGGGAATTGAGACAGCCAAACAATCCATCCAATTGGCGATCGAACGAGCAGTTCTGTCCGCTCAGGTCGAGGCTGTAGGCAATCTCAACATAGAAGCAATTGGTGTGGGACTAGCAGGTGTCGGGCGTCCAAAAGATCGTGAAATAGTGCAATTTGTAGTGCAGAACTTGCAGTTGACAAATACTTTACCAGTAACCCGATCGTTCCTGCCCAGGAATATAGTAATTTCCAGCGACTGCGCGATCGCACTTGCTGGCGGTACAGGCCATCCAGTGGGTATCGCCGTTATTTCAGGAACCGGTTCGATTGTTTTTGGGCAAAACCGTCACGGGAAAACTAAACGAGTCGGGGGTTGGGGATATATTTTAGGCGATGAAGGCAGCGGATATAACATCGCCCTTCAGGGTTTGCAAGCTGCTTTGAAGTTCTATGACGGACGCGAAGATTTTACCGTGCTTGCGGAAAAATTTCAAAACCATTTAGGCCTCAATAACCTAGAAGAATTGGTAGAAGTCGTTTACGGGCGCGGTTGGGGAGTCAAAGAAATTGCAGCTTTAGCGCCGATTGTCGAGGGAGCAGCAGCAGAGGGCGATCGCGTCGCTGACTGCATTATCAATAATGCTGTGGCAGAATTAACCTATTCAACAAAAATAGCCATTTCAGCGCTATTTAACCAAACAGAAGAATTTGAAATTGTGATCGTAGGAGGTGTGTGGGGTGGAGAGGCAAATTGCCGAGGTCGGTTTGAAGCAGCCATAAGTGAGATCGCCCCAAAAGCTAAGGTAATTTCGCCCCGATACGAACCAGCTTTCGGTGCTGGATTGTTGGCTTTAAACGCTCTCAACAATTAATCTCGTGTCCCGACGCTTCGTGCTGGGATTTCACCTTAACTAATTAGAGGCTAAGGGGGACGATGAACCGAAATCTCTCCTTTATCCTCCTTATCTTCCCACTCTTGCCGATTTTATCTATTTTTCAAAATTTTAAAATTCTGGATTATCTACCTTATCTTCCCAACTTCTAGAATTCCCGCCTGCCATAATCAAAACATCAGATGAAGGCGAAACCAGAAACAAATTTAGCAGTAGTGCGTTCCTAAGTAAACAAAAACTGAAGCAAGGAGACAATTTATATGATTACTTCTCAAAAATGGCGTTCAGCAACAGCAGCAATCCTGGCACTGGGCATTACAGTTGGAACCAGCGCGCCGCTGGTGGTAGCTACTCCCGCAGAAGCTCAACAACGAATTTCCCAATTTGATAGCATCCGAATTCCCTCGGGCAGTGTAATTCCAGTTAGCTATGAAAAAGACAAAATAGTTGTCACCCGCGAAGAAACTGCACCTTTAACTTTAACAGTAGCGCAAGACATCCGCACACCTCAAGGCAGAGTATTAATCCCCGCAGGCAGCCAGATAGTCGGGGCACTGCAACCTGTCAGAAGAGGCAATCAAAGTGGTACTCAATTTGTTGCCAGAGAGTTAATTATCAGCCGCCGCCAACGCTATCGGATTGACGGAAATTCAGGAATTATTACCAGAACCGAAAGAGTCCAAAAAGGTGCTGGCACAGGTTCAGTAGCGCAAGGTGCAGCCTTGGGTGCAGCAGCAGCAGCAGCACTCGCAGGCATTACCGGCGACAAAGCGATCGCGACTGAAGAAGTATTGGGAGGCGCTGGGATCGGCGCTTTAGCTGGAGTATTGTTGGGGCGGCGCAGCGTTGACGTGCTCGTGATTCGCCCGGAACAAGATTTGGCAGTGAGATTGCGATCGGACATCGTACTCCGCTAATATTGGAATCTTCGGATTAATTATTTGCAGAAAAACATTGTCGATCGCTAACTTGTGGTCTCCCGATAATTGGCTAGGCATACTGTTAAGGTTGTGCCTAGCCATGTTTGTTGGCGGAATTATTGGATGGGAGCGCCAACTCAGAAACAAACCAGCGGGCTTGAGAACTCATATGCTAGTTAGTATGGGTTGTGCACTGTTTGTTTTAATGCCGCTGGCAATGGGTAAAAATGAAAACGGAGGAGATGCTGTAGCGCGCGTAATTCAAGGCATTGCTGCCGGGATTGGGTTTTTGGGAGGTGGAGAAATTCTGCGGCAAAATCGACAGGAAATAGGCAAAGTTGAAGTTCACGGGCTCACCTCTGCAGCCGCTATTTGGGTGTCAGCAGCTTTAGGAACTGCCGCAGGATGCGGGTTGTGGCAACTGGCATTAATTGGCGCTTTAATGTCGCTGTTTGTTCTGAGGGTAATTAAAGAGTTAGAGCGTCGGAGTCGTAGGAAATAGTCTCAGTGATTATATAAAAGTGGGTATAATAACCGTTATAACGTTTGTATTGACGACGGAAGTACGAGCGAGTTTTATGAGGGTTAAATTCCTCACTACCAACTAATTTTATTGCGGTCGATGGATGGTAGATAATATTAGTTGCTTCATAAGCTGTTGCACATTTAAACTGTGATACAAGCATTGCCCTTATTTTTGATTTTACGACCCCATTTAATTATTAATTGCCCTTCATTTAAGAGGCGGTGCAATAAATACTCTAGCTCTTCAATAGATGTAAAAAGTCGATTGGCTATATATTCTTTTGCCGAATGCCATACTAATTCAATTAAGTTATAGTCGGGGCTGTATTCGGGGAGAAATTCTAAATGAAGGTTAGGCATTTCTGTTTCAATTATTTTCAGGTACTCTTCTTTCTTGTGAAAACTAGCATTATCCAGAACTATCACTATTTTGGCTCCTTTTTCCGCAAAGTCAGAGGCTTGATTACCGGCTGATACCCATTCATTAATTAGCTCTTCATAAAATAGTTTTAGCACTTGATAAAAATTATATAAATTGCCTTTTTTGAGGAACTCTACCCACCTTTTTTTATCCGAATTCCTCACTCCTCCCATTACATTAACTCTGCCTTTTCTCCGGTCTCCTCGAACCTTTTTTCGGCTGCCTTTTTTACACCAGTTCTTTCTTCGGGTCTGGGGGGGTGACAACCCACCCAAAACCCATAGCTAGTAAGGATTGAGCCAACTTGTGGTAAAAAAAGATAGGCAG